>NZ_SPKN01000021.1:0-251465 GCF_023127765.1 Pseudomonas sp. W15Feb34 | reverse complement strand
CTCGGTCTAATCCAACATCCTGGTCGGCCCTGAGGCCGCCATCGGGAGCAAGCCCCCTCCCACATTTTGAACGGTGTAAAGCTCTGAGACTCAGAGGGGCTTGACCCGTTCCGAAGGTCTGCGCACCCCAGCCACAATCTTGTCCACCGCCTTGGTCGCCGCCACCATCCCGAAGGTAGCCGTCACCATCATCACCGCGCCAAACCCGCCCGCGCAGTCCAACTTTACGCCGTCGCCAACAAAACTCTTCTGCAAACAGATGCTGCCGTCCGGCTTCGGATAGCGCAGTTGCTCGGTGGAAAACACGCACGGCACGCTGTAATGACGGGTGACGGTGCGCGAGAAACCGTAGTCGCGGCGCAGGGTGGAGCGCACCTTCGAGGCCAGCGGGTCATTGAAGGTGCGGTTCAGGTCGCACACCTGGATCAGCGTCGGGTCAATCTGCCCGCCAGCGCCGCCGGTGGTGATGATCTGGATCTTGCGGCGCTTGCACCAGGCAATCAGCGCCGCCTTCGCGTTGACCGCATCGATGCAGTCGATCACACAGTCGATAGTTGGCGTGATGTACTCCGCCATGGTGTCGCGGGTAACGAAGTCCGCCACGGCATGCACCGTGCACGCCGGGTTGATACCGCGAAGGCGCTCGGCCATCACTTCGACCTTGGGCTTGCCCACGGTGCTGTCCAGGGCGTGCAACTGGCGGTTGCTGTTACTCACGCAGACATCGTCCAGGTCAAACAGCGAAATTTCACCCACCCCGCAACGGGCGATCGCTTCCGCCGCCCAGGAGCCCACGCCGCCGACGCCGACAATCGCCACATGGGCCGCTTTCAAGCGTTCCAGCCCTTCGATGCCGTACAAGCGGGCGACGCCTGCAAACCGCGGATCTTCTGTACTCATGATCATTACCCCAAAAACCGGCGCGCATTATGGACTACGGCGCGACAAGTTCGAAGCTTCCAGCTACAAGTAAAGAACTTAGGTGGACTTTCGCAGACTAACGTCCGGCTTTTCTCTGTCTGCTATACGCTCAGGGAAAGGCCGGTGTAGGATGCGCGCCGTTCGGCGTAGGCCGACACCTCTTTTCGTTCCGCACCTTTTGGAACCCGACATAACCATGGCATCGCGTAAATTTGGACTCAACCTGGTGATCGTGCTGGCCATCGCCGCGCTGTTCACCGGTTTCTGGGCGCTGATCAACCGCCCAGTCACCGCTCCCAACTGGCCTGAACAGATCTCCGGGTTTTCCTACTCGCCGTTCCAGCAAGGCCAGTACCCGCAGAAGAATCAGTTTCCGACTGAAGAGCAGATGCGTCAGGACCTTGCGATCATGAGCAAGCTGACGGACAACATCCGTACCTACTCGGTCGATGGCTCCCTGGGCGAAATCCCCAAGCTGGCCGAAGAGTTCGGCCTGCGCGTGACCCTGGGGATCTGGATCAGCCCGGACCTTGAACGCAACGAGCGTGAAATCCAGCGTGCCATCGAGATCGCCAATAACTCGCGCAGTGTCGTGCGCGTGGTGGTCGGCAACGAAGCCTTGTTCCGTGACGAAATCACCCCTGAAGCGCTGATTGTGTTGCTGGACCGCGTGCGCGCTGCCGTGAAAGTGCCGGTGACCACTTCCGAGCAATGGCACATCTGGGAAAAGAACCCGCAACTGGCCAAGCACGTCGACCTGATCGCCGCGCACATCCTGCCGTTCTGGGAGTATATCCCGATGGACAAGGCCGGCCAGTACGTACTCGACCGTGCCAAGGATCTGAAGAAAGCCTTCCCGAAAAAGCCGCTGCTGCTGTCGGAAGTTGGCTGGCCGAGTAACGGCCGTATGCGCGGTGGTAATGAATCGTCGCCGGCTGACCAGGCCATTTACCTGCGCACCCTGGTAAACAAGCTTAACCGCCAGGGTTACAACTACTTCGTGATCGAGGCCTTCGATCAGCCGTGGAAAGTCAGTGACGAAGGCTCGGCAGGTGCTTACTGGGGCGTGTTCAACGCCGCGCGCCAGCAGAAATTCAATTTTGAAGGCCCGGTCGTTGCTATCCCGCAATGGCGGGTGCTGGCCATCGGCTCGGTGGTGCTTGCACTGCTGTCCCTGACCCTGTTGATGATCGACGGCTCGGCGCTGCGCCAGCGGGGCCGGACCTTCCTGACCTTTATTGCGTTTCTGTGCGGGTCGGTACTGGTATGGATCGGCTACGACTACAGCCAGCAATACAGCACCTGGTTCAGCCTGATAGTCGGCGTGTTGCTGGCCCTCGGTGCTCTCGGCGTATTTATCGTGTTGCTGACCGAAGCCCACGAACTGGCGGAAGCGGTATGGACCCACAAGCGCCGGCGTGAATTCCTGCCGGTAGAAGGCGATTCGGACTACCGTCCGAAAGTGTCGATCCACGTGCCGTGCTACAACGAGCCTCCGGAGATGGTCAAACAGACCCTCGACGCCCTGGCTGCCCTCGACTATCCGGACTACGAAGTCCTGATCATCGACAACAACACCAAGGACCCGGCGGTATGGGAACCGGTGCGCGACTACTGCGAAACCCTGGGCCCGCGCTTCAAGTTTTTCCACGTCGCACCCCTGGCTGGTTTCAAGGGGGGCGCGTTGAATTATCTGATCCCGCACACCGCCAAGGATGCCGAAGTGATCGCGGTGATCGACTCGGACTACTGCGTGTCACCCAACTGGCTCAAGCACATGGTGCCGCACTTCGCCGATCCGAAAATCGCCGTGGTGCAGTCGCCCCAGGATTACCGCGACCAGAACGAAAGCACCTTCAAGAAGCTCTGCTACGCCGAATACAAAGGCTTCTTCCATATCGGCATGGTTACCCGCAACGACCGTGACGCGATCATCCAGCACGGCACCATGACCATGACCCGTCGCTCGGTGCTTGAGGAACTGGGCTGGGCCGACTGGTGCATCTGTGAAGACGCCGAACTGGGCCTGCGCGTGTTCGAGAAAGGCTTGTCGGCAGCGTACTACCACGACAGCTACGGCAAGGGCCTGATGCCGGATACCTTTATCGACTTCAAGAAACAGCGTTTCCGCTGGGCCTACGGCGCGATCCAGATTATCAAGCGTCACACCGCCAGCCTGATACGTGGCAAAGACACCGAATTGACTCGCGGCCAGCGCTACCACTTCCTCGCGGGCTGGTTGCCGTGGGTAGCGGATGGCATGAACATCTTCTTTACCGTCGGCGCGCTGTTGTGGTCGGCGGCGATGATCATCGTGCCGACACGGGTCGACCCGCCGTTGCTGATTTTCGCGATCCCGCCGTTGGCGTTGTTCGTGTTCAAGGTCGGCAAGATCATCTTCCTCTACCGTCGTGCCGTAGGGGTGAACTTGAAAGATGCGTTCTGCGCGGCCCTGGCCGGGTTGGCGCTGTCCCATACCATCGCCAAGGCGGTGTTGTATGGCTTCTTCACCACCAGCATTCCGTTCTTTCGCACGCCGAAAAACGCGGACAACCATGGCTTCTGGGTAGCGATCTCTGAAGCCCGCGAAGAAATGTTCATCATGCTGCTGCTGTGGGGCGCCGCGCTGGGGATCTACCTGGTGCAGGGCCTGCCAAGCAATGACATTCGCTTCTGGGTCGTGATGTTGCTGGTGCAGTCGCTGCCCTACGTGGCTGCGCTGATCATGGCGTTCTTGTCGTCGCTGCCGAAACCGGCGCCGAAGGCTGAGCCCGCCACGGCTGTGTAAAAACTTGCGCAATGCACTAAACGGCGGCCTCTGGCCGCCGTTTTGCTATAAGATAACGGCCCTTTTGTGAGACTTGGCCTGGCCCAATTCTATGTGGGGGCTGGCTTGCCTGCGATGCAGACGCCGCTGTCTGACAGGCACACCGCAGTGATGCTATCGCAGGCAAGCCAGCTCCCACATTGGAATTGCGTCGCTCCAGGCTCGATATTTCCACATTCGTCCTGCGCCCATCACACGCTTTCCGGAGTTTCCCCATGACGGCCCATGCCGACCTTTCGCCGACCCTTCAACTGGCCATCGACCTGATCCGTCGCCCCTCGGTCACGCCGATCGATGCCGATTGCCAGAAGCTGATGATGCAGCGCCTGGGCGACGCCGGTTTTGCGCTTGAACCGATGCGTATCGAAGACGTAGACAATTTCTGGGCCACCCACGGCAAGCACGAAGGCCCGGTGCTGTGCTTCGCCGGCCATACCGACGTGGTGCCGACCGGCCCGGTGCAGGCCTGGCAGAACGATCCATTCGACGCCTTGATCGATGAAAACGGCATGCTTTGCGGCCGTGGCGCGGCAGACATGAAAGGCAGCCTGGCGGCGATGCTGGTGGCGGCGGAACGCTTTGTCACCGACTACCCGGACCACAAGGGCTCGGTCGCCTTCCTGATCACCAGCGACGAAGAAGGCCCGGCGCATCACGGCACCAAGGCCGTAATCGAACGCCTGGCTGCACGCAAGGAACGCCTGGACTGGTGCATCGTCGGCGAACCGTCGAGCACCACCCTGGTGGGCGATGTGGTCAAGAACGGCCGTCGTGGCTCCCTCGGTGCCACCTTGACCGTACGCGGCGTACAGGGCCACGTGGCTTACCCGCACCTGGCGAAGAACCCGATCCACCTGGCTGCAGCGGCTCTGGCCGAGTTGGCTGCCGAGCATTGGGATGACGGCAACGCCTTCTTCCCGCCGACCAGCTTCCAGATTTCCAACCTCAACTCCGGCACCGGCGCCACCAACGTGATCCCCGGCGACCTGACGGCGGTGTTCAACTTCCGCTTCTCGACCGAATCCACCGTCGAGGGCCTGCAACAGCGGGTCGCGGCCATCCTGGATAAACATGGCCTGGACTGGCATGTGGATTGGGCGCTGTCGGGCCTGCCGTTCCTCACCGAGCCGGGTGCGCTGCTGGATGCAGTATCTGCCAGTATCAAGGCGATCACCGGGCGTGAGACCAAGGCGTCCACCAGCGGCGGTACTTCCGATGGGCGCTTTATCGCCACGCTGGGCACCCAGGTGGTCGAGCTGGGCCCGGTCAACGCGACCATCCACCAGGTCAACGAACGCATCCTGGCCAGCGACCTCGATGTGCTGACCGAAATCTATTACCAGACCCTGATCAAGTTGCTCGCCTGATGCTTGCCTGCCCCATTTGCAGCGCACCGCTCAACGCGGTGGACAATGGCGTGGCGTGCCCGGTCGGGCACCGTTTCGACCGTGCGCGCCAGGGCTACCTGAACCTGTTGCCGGTGCAGCACAAGAACAGCCGCGACCCGGGCGACAACCTGGCCATGGTCGAGGCACGCCGTGACTTCCTCAACGCCGGGCACTACGCCCCGGTGGCCAAGCGCCTGGCCGAGCTGGCCGCCGAGCGCGCACCGCAGCGCTGGGTCGACATCGGCTGTGGCGAGGGTTACTACACCGCGCAAATTGCCGAGGCGCTGCCCGACGCTGATGGCTATGCCCTGGATATATCCAAGGAAGCGGTCAAGCGCGCGTGCAAACGCAACCCGGCGCTGACCTGGTTGATCGCCAGCATGGCCCGAGTACCCTTGGCCGATGCAAGCTGCCAGTTCCTCGCGAGCGTGTTCAGCCCGTTGGACTGGCAAGAAGCCAAGCGCCTGCTCAGCCCCGGCGGCGGCTTGATGAAGGTCGGCCCGACCAGCGGCCACTTGATGGAACTGCGCGAGCGCCTGTACGACGAAGTGCGCGAGTACACCGATGATAAACACCTGGCCCTGGTGCCGGAGGGCATGAGCCTGGCGCACAGTGAAACCCTTGAGTTCACCCTGAGCCTGGCCGAGCCTGCCGACCGCGCCAACCTGCTGGCCATGACGCCTCATGGCTGGCGGGCCAGTGCCGAGCGCCGCGCCGAAGTGATCGAGGCGGCCGAGCCGCTGCAGGTCACGGTGTCGATGCGCTACGATTATTTCGTGCTTCAATAGCTGACTTTACAAATATCCGCGAATGGATTTTCGAATCCCGCAACGAGGAACATCCATGCGCCAACCCGATATCGAGATTTACCTGAAAGACGCCGACGTCGATCACAAGGCCATCGCCGCCTGGCTGGGCGCCGCCCTGGGCCCTTGCTCCGACTGGGTCCAGAGAGGCCAGACCTACAAGTGCAAGGCCGGCAGCGTGCCAGTTACCTGGCTACCCAAGGCTGTAGGCAAATGGAACAGCCTGTACCTGGAAAGCGACCAGACCCCGTGGGACGACGACATCGCCTGCGCCCGCGCCGCGTTTGCCGCATTGAATGTTGAAGTGCGCTGCGCACCGGGGACGTGGGTTGAGGAAGAAGGCGAAGAAAGTGCCGATACCTGGATTCGCATCAGCGTAGACGGTGAAGAGCAGATCACCTGGAAGACCACCTGATCCTGATCTGTAAACCCAATCAAAAGTGTGGGAGGGGGCTTGCTCCCGATAGCGGTGGGTCAGTCACTGAATACATTGACTGATACTCTGCCATCGGGAGCAAGCCCCCTCCCACATTGGTTCAGTGGTGAACTTACAAACCGACCACATCCTCGGCCTGCAAGCCCTTCTCGCCCGTGACCACGGCGTATTCCACCTGCTGGCCTTCGGCCAACGAGCGGTGGCCTTCACCGCGAATCGCGCGGTAGTGCACAAACACGTCCTTGCCGTCTTCACGCTGGATAAAGCCGTAGCCCTTTGCATCGTTGAACCACTTCACATTGCCGGTTTCGCGCGTTGCCATCTGTTCACTCCCACTGGTTTTTTATTGTTGAGTCGCACGTATTGAACTGCCGAGTATAAGACAGGCTCAAAAACCATCAACTCAAGTTTACATCGCTGCTTTTTTGCCGATTTTCGGTGAATACGGCACACTACCTGCCCGAGCATCTGCTCGGTTTTTTCCACTTGAAGCAGTTCGCCTATGACCCGCTCCCCGTTCCGCCGTCTGGTGTTTGGCACCTTGCGCCGACTGTTGTACCTCTGGGTTCGCTCGGAGACGATCAACCAGTCGTCCCTCACCCTTAACCTGGACCGCAGCCGGCCGGTTTTCTACGTCCTGCAATCACCCTCCCTCACCGAGTTGGCGGTGGTCGATGCCGAGTGCACCAAGGCCGGCTTGCCGCGCCCGGTGCTGCCAGTGTCGGTAGGCCCATTGATGGAGCCCGCGGCGTTCTTCTATCTCACGCCGGATCCGGATTGGCTCGGCCGCCAGGACAAGCGCGGTGCACCGCCCACCCTGACACGCCTGGTCAATACCCTCACCGAGCACGCCGAAGAGAATGCACAAATCATTCCCGTCAGCGTGTTCTGGGGCCAGTCTCCTGCAAGCGAGTCCAGCCCGTGGAAACTGCTGTTTGCCGACAGTTGGGCAGTGACCGGGCGTCTGCGCCGGTTGCTGAGCATCCTGATCCTGGGGCGCAAGACCCGCGTGCAATTCTCCGCGCCAATCAACCTGCGTGAATTGATCGAGCACAATAAAGGTCACGAACGCACCGTGCGCATGGCCCAGCGCATCCTGCGCGTGCACTTTCGTAACCTGAAGACGGCAGTGATCGGTCCCGACCTGTCTCACCGCCGTAACCTGGTGAAGGGGCTGGTGAATATGCCGCTGGTGCGCCAGGCCATTTTTGATGAAGCCGAACGAGAAAAAATCTCTGCGGAAAAAGCCAAGGCCCTGGCGCTGCGCTACGGCAACGAGATTGCCTCGGACTACACCTACACCGCGATCCGTTTTTTGGAAGTGGTGCTGAGCTGGTTCTGGAACAAGATCTACGACGGTATCAAGGTCAATAACATCGAAGGCGTGCAGAAGGTGGCCCAAGGCTACGAGGTGATCTATGTGCCTTGCCACCGCAGCCACATCGACTACCTGCTGCTGTCGTACCTGCTGTTCAAGAACGGCCTGACCCCGCCGCACATCGCGGCCGGTATCAACCTCAACATGCCAGTGATCGGCAGCCTGCTGCGCCGTGGCGGTGCGTTTTTCATGCGCCGCACCTTCAAGGGCAATCCGCTGTACACCTCGGTGTTCAATGAATACCTGCACACCCTGTTCACCAAGGGGTTCCCGGTGGAGTACTTCGTCGAAGGCGGCCGCTCGCGCACGGGGCGTATGCTGCAACCGAAAACCGGGATGCTGGCGATTACCCTGCGCAGCTTCCTGCGCTCCTCGCGTATGCCGATCGTGTTCGTGCCGGTGTATATCGGCTATGAACGCGTGCTCGAAGGCCGCACCTACCTCGGCGAATTGCGTGGCGCGAGCAAGAAGAAAGAGTCGATCTTCGATATTTTCAAAGTGGTCGGCGCCCTCAAGCAGCGCTTCGGCCAGGTCGCGGTCAACTTCGGTGAGCCGATCAAGCTGGCCGAATTTCTCGACGCCGAGCAACCGGACTGGCGCGCCCAGGAACTGGGCCCGAACTACAAGCCGGCGTGGCTCAACGAAACCACCAACCGCCTTGGCGAGCAGGTGGCGCGGCACTTGAACGAAGCCGCGGCGATCAACCCGGTGAACCTGGTGGCCCTGGCCCTGCTGTCGACCACACGCCTGGCCCTGGATGAACAAGCCATGGCGCGCCAGCTCGACCTGTACCTGGCGCTGCTGCGTCGCGTTCCCTACTCGCCCCACACGACCTTGCCGGAGGGCGATGGCCTGGCGCTGATCAAGCACGTCAAGGACATGAAGCTGCTGTCGGAACAAAGCGACGCCTTGGGCAAGATTGTTTACCTGGACGAACAGAACGCCGTCCTGATGACCTACTACCGCAACAACGTGCTGCATATCTTCGCCCTGCCGGCGTTGCTGGCGAGCTTCTTCCAGAGCAGCTCGCGGATGAGCCGCGAACAGATCCTGCGCTACACCCGTGCGCTCTACCCGTACCTGCAATCGGAGCTGTTTATCCGCTGGTCGCTGGAAGAGTTGGACACCGTGGTCGACCAGTGGCTGGACGCGTTTGTCGAACAAGGCCTGCTGCGCTTCGAAAACGCTGTGTACCTGCGCCCGGCGCCGAGTTCGCGACAATTTGTGCTGTTGACGCTGTTGTCCAAGAGCATCGCCCAGACCCTGCAACGGTTCTACATGGCGATATCGCTGCTGCTCAACAGCGGCCAGAACAGCATAAGCGCCGAAGAACTGGAAGACCTGTGCACGATCATGGCCCAGCGCCTATCAATCCTGCACGGTCTCAACGCCCCGGAATTCTTCGACAAGAGTCTTTTCCGACATTTTATTCAGACGTTGCTGGAGCAAGATGTGCTGCGTCGCGATGAAGCCGGCAAGCTGGGCTATCACGACCTGCTCGGCGAACTGGCTGAAGGCGCCGCCAAACGCGTGCTGCCGGCCGATATTCGCCTGTCGATCCGCCAGGTGGCCTTGCACCGCGTAGATGGCGCAGCCGAAGCACTGGCGCAAGCAGAAGCGGTCGCACCTGAACAAAGCCGTTAGATTGACTGAGGCGCCGGGCGGATTCCGGCGCCGTTGAAAAGGAGCTGCACCATGAAAAAGATCATTCTCCTGGGCCTGACCGCCCTGCTCGGAGCCTGCCACTCAATGACCCCAACCCCAAAAGCCAGCCTCGACGGCGAAGTGTTCTATCTGCAACGTATTGCCCTGCCGCCTGCTGCCACCTTGAGCGTCAGCCTGCAAGATGTGTCCCTCATGGACGCCCCGGCCGTGACCCTCGCCGAACAGAAAGGCCCGGTCAAAGGCCAGGTGCCTCTGCCGTTTCACCTGAGCTATGACCCGGCCCAGGTCAAGCCAGGCCATACTTACTCGGTCAGCGCTCGCATCGAACTGGAGGGCAAGTTACTGTTCATCACTACAGAGCGGCACGCCGTGCAACTCAATGGCCAGGATCCACAGCCGCTGCGCCTGCGGGTTGATGCGGTCGCACACTGATCAATTCACGTCATAAGGAAGCGCCCATGCTCCGCAAATCTCTTCGCCTCACCGCCCTGTGTGCCGGCTTGCTGTTCGGTGCCAACGCCATGGCCCTCGACCTTGGCAGCCTGTCCCAGGGCGACGCCAGCGGCGGCCTGAAGGATGCCTTGACCCAAGGTGCGCAGATTGCCGTCAAACAACTGGGCAAGCCCGGTGGTTTCAGCAACAACCCGGAAGTAAAAATCGGCCTGCCAGGCAAGCTCGGCAAAGTCGCCGACAAGCTGAAAATGTTCGGCATGGGTGACCAGGTCACACAGCTGGAAACCAGCATGAACGCAGCGGCTGAAACCGCCGTGACCCAGGCCCAGCCGATTCTGGTCAATGCGGTGAAAAACATGAGCGTGACCGACGCCAAGGGCATTCTCAGCGGTGGTCAGGACTCTGCCACCCAATACCTGAACAAAAGCAGCCGAGAGGAAATCCGCGCCAAGTTCCTGCCCATCGTCAAGGCCGCTACCGACAAGGTCGGCGTGGCTCAGCAGTACAACGCCCTGGCCGGCAAGGCCGCGGCCTTCGGCGCCGTGGATGCCAAGAGCGCCAACGTCGAAAACTACGTGACCGAGCAAGCGCTGGATGGTTTGTTCAAGATGATTGCGCAGCAGGAAGAGACGATTCGCAAGAATCCGGCGGCGGCTGCCACCAGTTTGGCAAAGAAGGTGTTTGGAGCGCTGTAACCCCGCACTACGACCCTACTGCGCCAAGGCCGCTGGTAACGGGCCTTGGCGCAGTTGTTTCAGGTCAAGCCTGTCACGGGTTTAACGAAACAGCGGATACAAAGGTCTGCTGGGTGATTGATACCCGTTGACCGGTTGTTGATGCAGGTATGACGGGTTGTGATACCTGGTGGGTTGGGCATAGCTAAAATGCGGGCGGTGGTAATGACCTGAACTGCCATGATGAGGTCTATACGGTTGGGTAACCGCGAAATCATTTCGCGGCGCATGATTACCCAGCAAGGCCCCGAGAAAAGCCCCTTTGAAAGCCGCAATCGCATTAAAGAACGACATGTAAAACTCCATGAACTCAATGAAAAGGCCTGGCCGCCACATGGCAGTGCCAAGTCCTCTGCCTGTCCGTCAGGCATTGCCTGAGTGGAGTTACAAGGGCAAGCGTTCCATCTGAGCGACTGCGTGTTTGCATCGGTATGTAAATACTGCCCGGTGGGAATCAGGGGATGGCCAGGCACCGGCCTGGCAGAGAAACCCGCAAAAAACACATGTACGGGAAACAGCAAACACCTCGCTACGCTACCTCCTTCCGGACTCTGAACCACGCCGCGTACAACGCCGGCAAAAACAACAGCGTCAACGCCGTCGCCACAATCAACCCGCCCATGATCGCCACAGCCATGGGCCCGAAAAACACGCTGCGCGACAGTGGGATCATCGCCAGTACCGCCGCCAGGGCCGTCAGCACAATCGGACGAAAGCGTCGCACGGTCGCTTCGATAATCGCCTGCCACGGCGCCAGTCCGGCCTTGATGTCCTGCTCGATCTGGTCCACCAGAATGACCGAGTTACGCATGATCATTCCCGACAACGCGATCGTGCCGAGCATGGCGACGAAGCCAAAGGGTTGGCGGAATACCAGCAGGAACAAGGTCACACCGATCAGGCCGAGGGGGGCAGTCAGAAAAACCATCGCCGTGCGTGAGAAACTGCGCAATTGCAGCATCAGCAAAGTCAGCACCACCACGATGAACAGCGGCACGCCGGCCTTCACCGAGTTTTGCCCGCGAGCAGAGTCTTCGACGGTGCCACCCACTTCCAACAGGTAACCGTCCGGCAGTTCGGCACGCACACCTGTGAGCGTCGGCAGGATCTGCTGCACCAAGGTCGCCGGTTGTTCCTTGCCGTAGATATCGGCACGCACGGTCACGGTCGGCAGGCGGTTGCGGTGCCAGATGATGCCTTCTTCGAAACCGTATTCGAGGGTGGCGATCTGCGACAGCGCCACGCTTTTACCATTGTCGGTGGGTACGGCAAGGCTCGGCAGCAGCGACAACTCGGTGCGTTCGTGGACGGTACCGCGCAGGAGGATCTCGATCAATTCGTTGTCCTCCCGGTATTGGCTGACGCTGGAACCGGTCAGGGAACTCTGCAGGAATTTCGACAGGTTGGCAGTACTCACGCCAAGGGCGCGCGCCCGGTCCTGGTCGATATTCAGATACACGATTTTGCTCGGCTCTTCCCAGTCCAGATGCACGTTAACCACGTGGGTGTTTTCGCGCACCTTGGCCGCCACTTTGCGGGCCAGAGCGCGGACCTCTTCGATGTGTTCGCCGGTCACGCGAAACTGCACCGGATAGCCCACGGGCGGGCCATTCTCCAGGCGAGTGACCCGCGAGCGCAGCTCGGGGAACTGCTCGTTGAGCGTTTCAATCAGCCAGGTGCGCAGGCTTTCACGCTCCTCGATGGTGTTGGCCAACACCACGAACTGCGCGAAGCTGGCGGCCGGCAGTTGCTGGTCCAGCGGCAGGTAGAACCGCGGCGAGCCGGTGCCCACGTAGGCCACATAGTTGTCGATACCCGCGTGCGCCTTGAGCAATACCTCCAGACGCTTGACCTGCTCGGCGGTGTTGCTCAGGGAGGCGCCTTCGGCCAGTTTCAGGTCGACCATCAGTTCCAGGCGCCCGGAAGCAGGGAAGAACTGCTGCGGTACAAAGCGGAACAACGCGACCGAGCCGATAAACAACAGCAGGGTCAACACGATGACCGTCTTGCGCCGACGTATACACCACTCCACCAAACGTCTTACACGCTGGTAGAAAGGCGTGCCGTAGGGATCCGGGCCGTCGGTGCCGTGCTTGGCCGCGTGAATTTTCGCCAGGTCCGGCAGCAGCTTTTCCCCGAGATACGGTACAAAGACCACGGCAGCCACCCAGGAGGCCAATAAGGCAATGGTCACCACTTGGAAGATCGAGCGAGTGTATTCACCGGTGCTCGACTGCGCAGTGGCAATCGGCAAAAAGCCCGCCGCCGTGATCAAGGTACCGGTGAGCATGGGGAATGCTGTGCTGGTCCAGGCGAAGCTCGCAGCCTTGAGCCGGTCGTAGCCCTGCTCCATTTTGATCGCCATCATTTCCACAGCGATGATCGCGTCATCCACCAGCAAACCCAGGGCCAGCACCAGAGCGCCAAGGGAAATCTTGTGCAGGCCGATGCCCAGGTAATACATGCTGGCAAATGTCATCGCCAGTACCAGCGGGATCGCCAGGGCGACCACCATGCCGGTGCGCACACCGAGGGAGAAAAAACTCACCAGCAATACAATGGCCAATGCCTCGGCGAGCACCTGGACGAATTCGCCGACGCTGGTCTTCACCGCTGCCGGTTGGTCGGACACCTTGCGCAGCTCCATGCCCGCAGGAAGGTTCTTTTGCAGGCGTGCGAATTCACTCTCAAGAGCTTTGCCCAGTACCAGAATATCCCCACCGTCGCGCATGGCCACGGCCAGGCCGATGGCGTCCGCGCCCATATAACGCATGCGCGGTGCCGGTGGGTCGTTGAAGCCCCGATGGATATCGGCCACGTCTCCGATACGAAAGGTGCGATCGCCCACTCGAATCGGGAAGTCGCGAATCTGCTCCACGGTTTTGAAGTTGCCCGACACGCGCAACTGCACACGCTCGCTCGGGGTTTCAAAAAAGCCGGCGGTCGATACGGCATTTTGTTCCTGCAACGCCTGCTGTACTGCGGCCAACGGCAAACCCAGGGTGGCAAGCTTGAGGTTGGACAGTTCGATCCAGATCTTCTCGTCCTGCAGGCCAAGCAACTCGACCTTGCCCACGTCCGGCACCCGTTGCAGCTGAATCTGGATGCGGTCGGCGTAGTCCTTGAGCACCGCATAGTCAAAACCATCGCCGGTCAGGGCGTAGATATTGCCGAAGGTGGTGCCGAACTCGTCGTTGAAAAATGGCCCCTGGATATCCGGTGGCAAGGTGTGGCGGATGTCGCTGATTTTCTTGCGCACCTGGTACCACAACTCAGGAATTTGCGCCGAACGCATCGAGTCGCGGGCGATGAAAGTGACCTGGGATTCGCCAGGGCGCGAGAAAGACACAATGCGCTCGTACTCACCGGTCTCCATCAATTTTTTCTCGATGCGTTCGGTAACTTGGCGCGACACCTCCTGGGCCGTGGCGCCGGGCCAGTTGGTCTTGATCACCATGGCCTTGAAGGTAAAGGGCGGGTCCTCGCTTTGCCCCAGCTTGGTGTAGGACAAGGTGCCGACCACGGCCAGCAGGATCATCAAAAACAGTACGATCTGGCGATTACGCAGCGCCCATTCGGAAAGATTGAAACCCATCGGGATTACTCCTTGGCCGCCAGATTCACGACACGGTTGGAGCGATCCACAGGGCGCACTTGCTGGCCCTCATGCAGCACATGCACGCCTGCGGCGACCACCCAGTCGGTGGGAGCCAAGCCTTCGAGCACCGGCACGTTTTTTTCACCGAACGCACCAATGCGCACCGTCGTACGCTCAAGGGTGTTGTCCGGCTTTACCCGCCAGACGAAGGACGCGCCGTTCTCTGCGCTGAGGGCAGACAGCGGTACCGAGAGCGCAATGACGCCGTCGGTTTGTATGAATACGCGCGCGCTCTGGCCCAGTTCGGCAGGGACTTTACCGCCGGTGAAGGCTACACGGGCGGCGAAGGTGCGGGATTTCGGGTCGGCTGCGGGTGACAGTTCACGGATGCGTCCGGCGAAGCGCTGTTCGGGCTGGCTCCACAACTCTACCGACACCGGCTGGCCGACCTTGAAGCGGCCGAAGCCTTGCTCGGGCAGGCTGATCAGCACTTCGCGCTCACCATCGGTGGCCAGGGTGAACACGGTCTGCCCCGCCGAGACCACTTGGCCGACTTCGACAGCACGCTTGGCGACCACGCCGTCCTGGGGCGCGCGCAGCACGGCATAACCGGCCTGGTTGCTCGACACGTCGAACTCGGCCTTGATCTGCTTCAGGCGCGCTTCACCTGCTCGGTAGAGGTTTTCGGCGTTGTCGTACTGCGAGCGGCTGACCATCTGACGGTCCATCAGGGTCTTGTAGCGATCGCGCTCAGCGCGCACCAGGTTCAGATTGGCCTCAGCGCCGGCCACTTGGGCACGACTGGCTTCCAGTTGCAGGCGCACATCCTGGGGGTCAAGTTCAGCCAATGGCTGGTTGGCCTTGACCCGCTCGCCCTCTTCCACCAGCCGCTTGCTGACTTTGCCGCCGATGCGAAAGGCCAGGTCCGGCTCATAACGGGCACGTACTTCACCGGGGTAGCTGTCCATTGCCTGTGCCGAGGGCTGCGGTTGCACCACCATGGCGGGGCGGACGGTGGCCTGGGTCGCTTCTTCATGGCCGCAGGCGGCCAATAAAAAGACCAGGCTGACAGGCAAAGCAAGGGGCAGGAACGCGCTGCGCATGCTGAAGGACCTTTCGCAAATGGAGCTTGGAATAATTATACTGGCCGGTATGTTATTAATACCAAACTCGCCAGTCCAGTATTAAAGGTGAAAATGTCCGACAATCCTGTGAACACCGCCAGCCCCGGGCGTCCCAAGGACATGGCAAAACGCCAGGCAATCCTCGAAGCCGCGAAATCCCTGTTCCTGGGCAATGGCTACGCGAACACCAGCATGGATGCCGTCGCGCTTGCGGCGGGCGTCTCGAAACTCACCGTCTACAGCCACTTCACCGATAAAGAGACGTTGTTCACCGCGGCGGTAGTGGCCAAATGTGAAGAGCAATTGCCGGTGATGTATTTCGAGCTCCCCGAAGGCATGCCCGTAGAGACGGTATTGCTGAACATCGCACGGGGCTTTCATCGGCTGATCAACAGCGAGGAGTCGGTGAACCTGCATCGCCTGATGATGACCACCGGCAATCAGGACGTGAAGCTCTCGCGGATCTTCTTCGAAGCCGGCCCCATGCGCATGTTGCAAGGCATGGAGCGCCTGCTCGGCAAGATCGACCAGAGCGGTGCCTTACACATCGACAACCCCTTCAAAGCGGCGGAGCACTTCTTTTGCCTGCTCAAGGGCACGGCGAACTTTCGCCTGTTGTACGGCTGCGGCGGGCAACTGAGCGCAGAAGAGGCAGAAGAACATGTGCAGGACGTGGTGAAGTTGTTTATGCGGGCCTATCGCAGCCCGGTCTCGACAACAGCGTAGGGTGCAGCAACCGACCGTAACCATCGGGAGCAAGCCCCCTCCCACATTTGGATCTCGCAGCATCACGAATATGAGTGCTGTTGCTTGCAGCTTATGGCTTGAGCGCTTTCTTGGGATAAATATCGTAGCGGCTGGACTTGCCATCCAACGCATGACTCGGCTTGGGCCCGTCAATGCACGGCGCCTTGCGCGGGCGCTTGACCACCACACGGTGGCTGGCCAAAGCCAGGGCGGCAGCGAGCAAGGCCGGTGCATCCGGATCATCGCCCACCAACGGTCGAAACAGGCGCATTTCCTTCTTCACCAGGGCGGTTTTCTCACGGTGTGGAAACATCGGGTCCAGGTAGATCACCTGGGGCGGCTCGCCCTCCCAATTGAGCATCACATCGATGGAGTTGCCCTTGAGCAGCTTCATGCGCGCCACAATCGGTGCCACTTCAAAATCCTGCGCAGCGCGTGCCAGGCCGTCTTCGAGCAAGGCACCGATCAACGGCTGGCGTTCGATCAGGCTCATCTCGCACCCCAGGCTGGCCAATACGAACGCGTCCTTGCCCAACCCGGCCGTGGCGTCCAGCACCTTGGGCCGTACGCCTTGGGCGATGCCCACGGCCTTGGCGATCATTTGCCCACTGCCACCGCCATATAAACGCCGATGTGCCGCGCCGCCTTCGACAAAGTCGACCCGCACCGGCCCCGGCGCATCGGGCCCAAGCTGCTGCAATTGCAGGCCCTGCTCGCCCACTTGCAGGGAAAAATCCGCATCCGCCACCTGTAAAGGCAAGCCCAGCAGCGAAGCCCACTGCTCGGCGCAGGCCTGGAAACTGTCGGCCAACGCCTCGACCTGGATGCGGCTGGCCGCTGGTTGTTCGTTCATCAATCGCTACGCTCAAAAATATTAAGGATCGGCAAACAGCGGCCGATAAAAACAGCAGTCAGGTATTTTGCCAGAGCTGAGCGTCGACCGAGAAAAATGTCAGACATTCTTCCCCTAACCATCGGTGTACTGCCGACCCACAACCACTACGGCCTGCGCAATACTCAAGCGCTGGCCGGGGTGAGTCATGTGTGGCAGGACTTCTTCGCCCGGGCGCTGGCCGAACAGCTAGGTGAAGCGCCGCAGGCACTGGCCGCCAAGGCGCCTGCACCTGCCGACCCTTCGGTCGAACCCGGCGAAGGCGCCGACATGCTCTCGCAGATCCTCACCCAGCGTGAGTGTGACGTGAAAGACACCGAGATCGCCCCGCCTGAGCCGCTGTTCCTGCCGATTGCCGAATTCGAAACCGAGTTGCTGCCACCGGCGCCGATACCCTTCCCGGAAGAAGAACTCGTCGCCCAGCAGCGCCAGCAGGACTTCGACAGCGGTTGGGTCCGCCCGATTGTGCTGAACGCCGGCCAACCACTACCAGAGCCCGGCCCGGCCCCCGAGCCACGCACACTGCACTTGCCGATTGCCGAGTTCGAACTGGACCTGTTGCCACCGGCTGCCGAGCCATACCCCGAAGAAGAATTGATGGCGCAACAGAAGGCGCTGGATTTCGACTACTACTGGGCGCGCCCACTGGTGACCCACAACCTGCGCCTGGCCGCTTAAGCCTCAGCGACACACCCACCATCGCCCCATATCCAGGTGAAAATGGTTGCGGTGAGCAGCGTTGTAATCCGGGCTCAGCACCACGTTGAAATCATCACAGGCACCATCGCGCACCAAGCGCAGGAAACGCGCACTGTCGCCCTCCCCCGGCCAATCCTTCAACACGCTGATGCTGCGCCCGTCCGCCAGACGAAAACCGGAGATATCCAAGGCATTGGCCGAGGCATGTTGGCTCAGGCGCCCGTCGGCACGGTTGTAAACATTACGGCAGGCAAAGCTGCCCAAATGCTCGACCCGACTCACCGCCTGGCCGAACACTGCCTGGGCCGCCGGTTGCAGGCTGTGACGCTCGAACAACGCGAACGCCACAGCCAGGGGGCAACTGGCCAGAAAGCTGCTGCTCAGAGCCACCTCAGCGCCCTGCACACGCAGGACATTGCGCAACGGGCACGCCGCATCGGCAGCGGTATCCGCCTGACGGCTGACCCGCAGGCCGGCAGTTTTCAAGACCTGGTCACACAGCGCCGGATCATCCTGCAAACGGCTGAGCTTGTAGCGCGTGAGCAGGTTGGGACTGGCGCGCACATCCAAGGGTGCCCAGGGGTTCCAGTCAGCCGGCATCGGCACCCAGCCACGCCAGACGCCCAGCGCGAAAGCGCCCGCCAGCAGCAACAGCAGGCCCAGCACTTTTATCGAACCCACGGCTCAATCCTTGAAAAATCGGATGTCTAGGGGGCGTTCTCAATTAGTTTCCCCGCCGGGGAAACTAATTGAGAACGCCCCCTAGAGTAACCCCAGTTGCTGCGCAACGGGCTCTCGATGCAGGGTGGGCAGCGGCGGCAGGCCGGGCAGGCGCGCCATCAGCTGTGCATGAAAGCGCAACGCCAGTTGTGCCGCGAGGCGGTTGTCCGAGGTGTGCAGGAATATGTACGGCGTGCGTCCCTCTTCGATCCAAGTGGCGATCTTTTCCACCCATGGGATCAGGAACGGGTCATTGGCCTCCAGCTCCGGATGCCCGATGAAGCGCACCTGGGGAAACTGGGTCAGCGCCGCCGGTCGCGGTGGCACCCTGGGCTTTTTGGATTGGGCGTGCAGCACTGCCGCCGAGGTTGACGTACAACTGAACAGGGCGCGAGGGTCGAGGCAGATGCGCTCGACGCCACGATCGCGCAACAGGCGGTTGAGCATACGCTCGGCGTCTCCCTTGGCGAAGAACTGCTCGTGCCGGACTTCCACGGCCAATGGACGATCAATGCCATCGAGGAAACCGGCCAGTTCGGCCAGGCGCTGCGGGGTAAACGCTTTTGAGAGCTGCAGCCACAGCGGTGAAACGCGCTCACCCAAAGGGCTCATCAAACTGACAAAACTTTCTGCCGCAGGCAATTGCTCGCGCAAGTCACCCGCATGGCTGATATCCCCTGGGAATTTGGCGGTGAAGCGAAAGTCAGCCGGCATGATCTCGGCCCAGCGCTGCACGGTAGCGGCCGAAGGTCGAGCATAAAACGTGGTATTGCCTTCAACCGCATTGAAGACTTGAGAATAGAGCCCGAGGTAATCGCTGGAACGCGCCTCCACCGGGTACAGGTACTCGCGCCAGGCGTTTTCACTCCAGGACGGGCAACCAATGTAATAAGGCAAACCCATCAGATATGAATGTCGAGACCCAGCACTTCCATATCCCATTCGACAAAGCCGGCGGTGGTCAGGTAACTGGCCAGGGCGGTGGCAACGCTTTTGCTCATGGAGCGGGGGAAGACCATGTCTTGCTGGCGGGCAGGAACGCCGCTGATACGTGCGCTCCCGGCCCCCTTGGCGCTGGAGGACGAATCAGCGTGGACTTCAATGAAGTCCGGCGAATCCTCCACGGACTCGTCTACCGTCACGTTCGCCTTGCGTGGCTTACGTTTGAGAGGGTAGGACTGTGAGGAGAAGCCGTCTATACGCATACATGCAGACTCGGTATCAATGATGGCAATTTAGCGGCACTTTCCGTAGTGCGCAAATGCTCTGGTGATAACTAGAACACATAATTTGTAAAAGGTTTAAAAACCGCGGCAAATTCTGACGATTGGCGAAATTTGCCACCGAATGCCCACATTTTTGGCGTCAAATAATCCCGCGCTCGGCCTTTGTCTGCGCCACTTTGTCGCGCAGGTAAACCGGTGCCGCTTGATCCGCCGGGACCGCCTCACCGCGTTCGAATGCAAAACGTGCCAACGCCAGCAGATCTTCGGCATGAGGCAACATCGCAGCGTCCTGCCCTACCAAATGCACGTCGATGCGTTCGCCATAACCCCAGCCGGTGCCGGCACCGAACCACTCACCGCTGGCATCAGCCGGCAACCCTGCCGCTTCTGGCGGCTGCACTGCCTCCACGCCCACCAGACGCATTTCACCGGCAGTTTCGCGGTAGCAGCCCCAATAGACTTCATCCATCCGCGCATCAATCGCCGCGGCCACTTGCGTGGCGCCGTGTTCGCGCAGTGCGCGCTGGGCCAGCACGGCAAGGTTGGACACCGGTAACACCGGACGCTCCAACGCAAACGCCAGGCCCTGCACCACGCCAATGGCAATGCGCACACCAGTAAAGGCACCGGGGCCGCGACCAAAGGCGATGGCATCCACGGCAGCCAGGGTGATACCGGCGTCTTCGAGCAACTGCTTGATCATCGGCAGCAACTTCTGCGCGTGCAGGCGCGGGATCACCTCGTAGTGGCTCGTTACCTTGCCATCGTGCAGCAAGGCAACGGAGCAAGCTTCAGTCGCGGTGTCCAGGGCCAGCAGGGTGCTCATCGGTGTGGGTGTCCAAATCGGGAAAAAAGTGCGCCAGTATAAACAACAACGGCCCGCAAGCGGGCCGTTGTACGCAAAGCTGATGGCGGGATCAGCTCAGTGCTTGCATCACCTTGGCGGTAATGGCTTCTACCGAACCCACGCCAGGGATATGGCTGTACTTCGGCTTGCCTTGGGCCGCGGACAACTTCTGGTAGAAGTCCACCAGTGGCTTGGTCTGGGAGTGATAGACCGACAAGCGATGACGCACGGTTTCTTCGGTGTCGTCTTTACGCTGCACCAGGTCTTCACCGGTAACATCGTCCTTGCCTGCCACTTTTGGCGGGTTGTAGACGATGTGGTAAACGCGACCCGAGCCTTCGTGAACGCGGCGACCGGCAATACGCTGGACGATTTCTTCGTCTTCTACGGCGATTTCAACCACCGCATCCAACTCAACACCCGCCTTCACCAAGGCTTCAGCCTGGGGAATGGTGCGAGGGAAACCGTCGAACAGGAAGCCGTTCTTGCAATCTTCCTGGCTGATGCGTTCCTTGACCAGGTTGATGATCAGATCATCGGAGACCAGGCCGCCGCTGTCCATCACGCTCTTGGCGATCAGGCCCAGCTCGGTGCCGGCTTTGACAGCAGCACGCAGCATGTCGCCGGTGGAGATTTGTGGAATGCCGAATTTTTCAGTGATGAACTTTGCCTGAGTACCTTTACCGGCCCCGGGAGCTCCCAGCAGAATGACGCGCATCGATGTGCTCCTCAATTTTTTATAGAGATGACGCTCGGATTCGCCGCGTGGGGCCAATCTCGTAAAAATATGGGTCCAGGCCGATCAAACGGCCAAAGGCTGATCAAGATACACAGCGGGCCCTCACCATACAAGCCGCCAAAAGTAGGAGAAACCCGCACCCGGCATACGTCAGCGACAGGGTGTGCCTGAGCGCAACCCACCTCCTCAAACAACGACCGCCCTTTTCAGGGCGGTCGTCGTGGTTGATCCGCAAGCCGTTGAGAACACGCAAGAAACCTCAACCGGTGTTGCGCAAACCGGCGGCAATACCGGCCACGGACACCAGCAGCGCCTGTTCCAGAGGGCTGTCTTGCGCCGCCTCTTGCCGACGAGACCGCGCCAGCAACTCGGCCTGCAACAGGTGCAACGGGTCGAGGTAGGTGTTGCGCAGGCGGATGAACTCCAAGGTGTCAGGGCTATGGGCCAGCAACTGCGACTGGCCGGTCAAGCCAAGCACCACATTACAGGCCTGCGACAATAGGTCGCGTAAATGCGCACCCAATGGCAGCAGGTCTGGCTGCACCAGGCGCTCATCATAAAGACGGGCGATATCGGCATCGGCCTTGGCCAGCACCATTTCCAGCATGTCGATGCGCGTGCGGAAAAACGGCCACTGTTCACGCATCTGCGCCAGCAACTCACCTTCCCCCCGCTCCAGCGCCTTGCTCAATGCCGCCTCCCAGCCGAGCCAGGCAGGCAGCATCAGGCGCGTCTGGGTCCAGCCGAAGATCCACGGGATCGCGCGCAAGCTTTCAATCCCACCTGCGCGACGCTTGGCCGGGCGACTGCCCAGGGGCAAACGGCCCAACTCCTGCTCCGGCGTCGACTGGCGAAAATACTCGACGAACTGCGGATTTTCCCGCACCACGGCGCGGTAAGCACTGACACCGTCTGCCGCCAATTCGTCCATCAAGTGACGCCAGGCAGGCTCCGGTGGTGGCGGCGGCAGCAGTGTCGCTTCCAGCACGGCGGCCAGATACAGGTTGAGGTTCTGCTCGGCGATATCCGGCAGGCCGAATTTGAAGCGGATCATCTCGCCTTGTTCCGTGGTGCGGAAACGCCCTGCCACCGAGCCCGGTGGCTGCGACAGGATCGCCGCGTGAGCCGGGCCGCCGCCACGGCCAACGGTGCCACCACGACCATGGAACAACAGCAGTTCCACCTGCTGTTCGCGGCAGATATCGACCAGACGCTCCTGCGCCCGGTATTGCGCCCAGGCGGCGGCGGTAGTGCCTGCGTCCTTGGCCGAGTCGGAGTAGCCGATCATCACTTCCTGAGGCCCCTGCAACCGCGCGCGATAACCTGGCAGTTGCAACAGCCGCTCCATCACCGGCCCGGCGTTATCCAGGTCAGCCAGCGTTTCGAACAACGGCACCACACGCATCGGTCGTTGTACGCCCGACTCTTTCAACAGCAACTGCACCGCCAGCACATCCGAGGCGGCACCCGCCATGGAGATAACATACGAGCCCAATGAGGCAGCCGGTGCGGCGGCGATTTCCTTGCAGGTATTGAGCACCTCGGCGGTGTCTGCCGACGCTTTGAAATACCCCGGCAGCAACGGCCGACGACTGGCCAGTTCCTGGGTCAGGAAGCTGATGCGTGCGTCTTCGTCCCAATCCTCATAACGCCCAAGGCCCAGGTAGTCAGTGATTTCAGTCATGGCCGCCGAGTGACGGCTGGAGTCCTGACGCACATCCAGGCGCACCAGGAACAGCCCGAAGGTCACCGCACGGCGCAAGCAGTCGAGCAGCGGCCCATCGGCGATCACGCCCATACCGCATTCATGCAGGGACTGGTAGCACAACTCCAGCGGGTCCAGCAGGTCACGGTTGTTCTGCAACACTTCGGCAGGCGCCGGGGTGCTGGCCGTCAACGAAGCGTGAGCCCACTGGCGCGTGGCACGCAGGCGTTCGCGCAGTTGCTTGAGCAAGGCGCGATAGGGTTCGACGCTGTCGCCGACCTTGGCTTGCAACGCCGGGCTGGCCTGTTGCATCGACAGCTCGGAGGCCAGCTGATCGATGTCGCGCAAGTACAAATCCGCTGCCATCCAGCGCGCCAACAACAGCACCTCGCGGGTAACCGGCGCGGTGACATTGGGGTTGCCGTCACGATCGCCGCCCATCCACGAGGCAAAGCGAATCGGCGCAGCCTCCGGGGGCAGGCGCAAGCCGGTAGCAGCGTGCAGGGCCTGGTCAGCCTTGCGCAGGTAATTGGGAATGGCGTGCCACAGCGAATGTTCGATCACCGCAAAGCCCCACTTGGCTTCGTCCACCGGGGTGGGCCGGATGCGACGAATTTCTTCGGTGTGCCAGGCTTCGGCGATCAGCCGTTGCAAGCGTTCGCGGATCTGCTCGCGTTCGGCGCTGGTAAGGTCACGGTGGTCCTGGAGGGCCAGTTGCGCGGCGATGGCATCGTATTTCTGGATCAGGGTACGGCGAGCCACTTCGGTGGGGTGGGCGGTGAGCACCAACTCGATTTCCAACCGTGCCAACTGCCGGGCCAGGGATTCATGGCTGTGCCCTTCGCTTTTCAGGCGCGCCAGCAACTCCGGCAACACCCGGGACTCAAAAGGCGCTGGTTGCGATTCATCGCGCCGATGAATCAGTTGATATTGTTCGGCAATGTTGGCCAGGTTGAGGAACTGGTTAAAGGCCCGGGCAACAGGCAGCAACTCGTCCTCTTGCAACTGATTCAAGCTGGCGCTCAGTTCGTCGCCGGCCGCCTTGTCCGAGACGGCGCCGCGGCGGTCAGCCTTGGCGCCTTTGCGGATTTGCTCGATCTTGTCGAGAAAGTCATCGCCGTACTGCTCTCGAATGGTGTTGCCCAACAGTTCACCCAGCAGGTGAACATCCTCACGCAAGCGTGCATCGATATCACTCATCAGCCAATCTCCAGCCAGAAATCCGGGACGCGCAGGTGTTCCAGAGTGCCGCCGGCGTCGGTTTCTGACAAGGCCGAACGCAAACGACTTTAAACCTTGTGGCTTAAAGCTAGTCTCAAGCATGAGCCGTCGCGTTATTCACGCAGGCGGCTGGTCACTCATCACCGCCTGCCAACGCAGGCTTATTGAGGTAGCCATGAAAATTCGAGAACTGGCCCAGCATTGGGAAGAAACCGCCAAGGGTCGCCTGACCAAGACTGAGTACGCAATTCATCTGGATGTGGAATCTGCCGCAAGGCTGGCCGCCATTGCCGAGATGTACCCCAAGCGCCACGTCGAAGAACTGCTCGGCGAGCTGATCGGCGCCGCCCTTGAAGAGCTGGAAGAAAGCTTTCCCTATATCAAGGGCGACCAAGTGATTGCCACCGATGAAGAGGGGGACCCGCTGTATGAAGACGTGGGTCTCACACCCAGGTTTCTGACATTGTCGCGCCGCTATTTGCATGATTTGTCCGCCAGCGCTGACGAACAGAAGCACTGAACAACATTTTATTGACGTCAATCCAACCCAGGTATTCCGGGCTTTTTACAGGCTCGGAGTACCGCTGCGCGCTGCGAAAGTTCCATCTTTTGAACACTGACCACTCAGTCAGATATTTTTTCAGGCAATTCGCCATATCCGCTGAACTTTTGAAAAAAGCCTCAGGTCACAGCCAGTAGCCATCACTTGTGGAACGGTCGTTTGAACTGGCCTCATGAGCTTTACCGCCGGGCCCGCAACCGATACGCCACGATGGATTTTGATGTTTTTCAGGAGTTATCCAATGGAGTTGAAGACGATGAACACCAGCACCGCCAAATCCTCGTTTAACCACCTGCGCGGGCTCAAATTGGCCGCGCTGGCAATCGGCACCAGCTTCGTTCTGGCAGGCTGCGCCGGCAACCCTCCAACCGAGCAGTACGCCGTGACCCAATCGGCCGTTAACAGCGCCGTGAGCGCTGGCGGTACCGAGTTTGCAGCCGTGGAAATGAAGTCGGCTCAGGACAAGCTCAAAGAAGCTGAAATCGCGATGCACGACAAGAACTACGAGAAAGCTCGTCAGCTGGCTGAACAAGCCGAATGGGACGCCCGCGTCGCCGAGCGTAAAGCCCAGGCTGCCAAGGCTCAACAGGCTGTGAAGGATTCCCAGAAGGCTGTTGAAGAACTGCGTAAGGAAGGCATGCGCCCAGCTGCAATCATGCAGAAGTAAGCCACTGCCCCTTGATTGCATCGCACCTGATATCGAATTGAAAGGACGACACGACTATGCGTAAACAATTGATGATCCCTGCCCTGCTAGCGATGAGCGTTGCCTTGGCGGCCTGCTCCACCCCGCCGAACGCGAACCTGGAAAATGCACGGACTAACTTCTCGGCCCTGCAAACCAACCCGCAAGCCACCAAACTGGCAGCCCTGGAAACCAAAGACGCCAGCGAATGGCTGGACAAGGCTGACAAGGCATACCGCGACAACGAAGACGAGAAGAAAGTCGACCAACTCGCTTACCTGACCAACCAGCGTGTTGAAGTTGCCAAGGACACCATCGTCCTGCGCGAATCCGAAGCCAAGCTGAAAAATGCCGGCGACGAACGTGCCCGCGCCCTGCTGGACGCCCGTGACGCGCAAATCAAGCAACTGCAAAACAGCTTGAACGCCAAGCAAACCGATCGCGGCACCCTGGTGACTTTCGGTGACGTACTGTTCGCCACCAACAAGTCCGACCTGAAATCCAGCGGCCTGGTGAACATCACCAAGCTGGCGCAGTTCCTGCGCGATAACCCGGATCGTAAAGTGATCGTTGAAGGCTACACCGACAGCACGGGTTCCGACTCGTACAACCAGAGCCTGTCGGAGCGTCGCGCAGCTTCCGTGCAACGTGCACTGGCTCAACAAGGCGTGGATATCTCGCGCATCGTGACCCAGGGCTACGGCAAGGAATATCCAGTTGCCGATAACGGCAGCGTTTCGGGCCGTGCCATGAACCGTCGCGTTGAAGTGACCATCTCCAACGACAACCAGCCAGTCAAGCCACGGTCTTCCGTTGCTAACTGATTGATTGTTGCCGGATAAAAAAACCCACCTCGCGGTGGGTTTTTTTTGGCTAGGAAAAATTGATTGGGCGATCTGTGTCTTCATCAGGCGGTTTTATCATGCCGGGGTCTTTGCAGCCCTGCGCCGAACTGCCTGCCGACTTGTTACGCGCCTGCTCCAGCGCATCTTGTCGTTCTAACGCCTGATGCGCCCTGACCATCGCCAGCATATTGCGTATCGCATCAATATTTATCACCACCGTCCCAGCCCCGCTGTAAAGAAGTCACACCACCGTTTGTGGCGGTTTACGCAATTCAGTTCCAGGCGACTTCTTGAGGAGATACTGTGGTGGCACCGGCACGCCGTGGGCCGGCCACACTCATGCCCCCCCCCCAAAAAATCACTGGCAGGCTTTCAAAGGCAGGGGATTAAAACGCGATAGAGCCCGGGCTGTCGCCGCCGCCCACCTGAATCCGGCCTTGGCCAGATGTGCCACCTGGGTCTTTTGCCTCCAGGGCGGCTCTTTCTTCCAACAACTTCTTCAGCTTTTCGAGCAGTTCTTCAAGGCTCTCCCCGCCTCCAGCCCCCTGGGCCCCGCCCGAACCCTGCGAACCTTCGCCGCGCTTGGCTTGAATTTTATCCCGGATGTCCTGAATTAGCTGATCCAGGCCCTGCGAGGGTGCCTCGGAGCCAACTGAATAGCCCGCGCCAACTGAAAGTGAACCGCCGATACCGTCCATAAACTCGTACTCCAGATTAGTTAATACAATGCACTGATCAGACAAGCTGATCAGTCCACGATCTGTGGCAAGCGAGTACAGATGGTTCCAGGCTATATAGATTCGGACAGACCTCGCCTGACTAATCAGGAGACTTGAAGGACGTTTTCATACAACGGTGGTGTTAGGACTCACTGCTGCAGTTGCGGAGTTTCCTGCCCCATGCAACGCACGGCCTGCTTCTTGTTGTTCACCAGCACGCCGCTCAAGCCTTTTTGCTCGGTATCAAACATCACCAACACGCCGTCAACGCACTGCGCCACCTGCGCGGCAGGGGTCAGGGAAATTTTGTAATCCTCCCCCGGCACGGTTTTGAGCATGGTGAAGTCGCTGAGCAGCAACGCGTCTTGCGGCTTGGCGAAGTGCAGGTAGCCGTAATACCACAAGCACCCAACGGTACCGATGATAGTGCCGATGCCGGTGAGGATCAGCGGGATCATGTTGCGTTCTTCACTCATTGCGGGCTCTCTGATGAATCAACTTTAGGAATTGGATAATTCGGAATCTCGCCCAGCCGGCGCAGGCCGTTGAAGTGCTGCGGGTCGTCCAGGTAACGCAGCATGACGGTTTGCCAGGTCTTGTCGGCAAACGTCTGCACATGGCCGCCACGGGTCAGTTGCAACACCCTTGGCGCAGGGGCCACTTGATACAGGCGGATGCCATTGGCCACTGGCACGATGGGATCATCCAGGCTGTGGAACAACAGTTTTGGCACACCGGTCAGTTGGGGCATGGCATTGATTGCACTGTCGGCGTCGGGCACCAGCCACGACAGGGGCACCTGCAACGGCCAGGTTAACCAGGACGTGCTCAGGGCGAATTGTCCTACGTCACGATAACTGGCGGGTACGCCATCCAGTATCAGCGCCTTGAGCTGGGGTTGACGCGCCGGATGGGCCGCCAGGTAATGCACCGCCAGCGCGCCGCCCAGGCTTTGGCCGAGCACAATCAACGGTTGCCCCTGGGTTTCAGGAGCTTTGTCGAGCCAGCTGAATGCCGCGTCTATATCCTGATAGATCGCCGGCAAGGACGGTTTGCCTTGCGAAAGCCCATAGCCGCGATAATCGAGCAACAGCACTTGATAGCCTTGCTCCGGCAACCACCAACTGCCGCCCAGATGCCAGGCGAGATTACCGCCGTTGCCGTGCAGGTGCAGCACCGTTCCCTTCAGAGGTACGCCGGGTTTAGCCGGCAACCACCAGGCGTGGAGCTTGAGGCCGTCAGCAGTGGTGATAGTGACGTCGCGGTATTGCAGGCGGGCTTTTTCCGGCGTGAAGGGCAGGCCAGGCTCGGGATAGAACAGCAAGGAGCTGCAGCCGTTCAATGTGAGTAGCAGGCATAAAATGCCGAGGATTCTCATCCGTTGAAACCTCGTAGGTGAGTTGAAACCTGAAGTCTTGTGAAGATCCAATGGTGGGAGGGGGCAAGCCCCCTCCCACACGGTGACCCGGTTGCTTCAATGAAATACCTAAAGGATATTGGAGTAATCCGCCTCGATCCGATCCAGGCTCAAGTGGTTGAGGAAGTTGGAAAAACACATCCACGCCGCCAGCGCGTTCATATCGCGAAACTGCTCCGGCAGGTACTTGGGCGGTACCACCAGCCCCTCGTCTACCAGTTGGCGCAGGGTGCGCATGTCTTCCAGGGTGGTCTTGCCACAGAACAGCAGCGGCACTTGTTCCAACTTGCCTTTGCGCACGGCGAGCTGGATGTAGTTGTAGACCATGATAAAGCCCTTGAGGTAGGACAAATCCTTGGTAAACGGCAGACCGGTCGGCACTGAACCACGGAACACCCGGCTGGCGTTGCCATAGCTTTCGGCCATTTCAAAGCCTTGCTCACGGAAGAACTCGAACACCTGCAGGAAGTCGGCGCCCTCCTCCACCATATGGATGGCGCGGGTACGGTTGGTCAATTTACGCAAGCGGCTGGGATAGGAGGCAAACGTGATGATTTCCATCAGGATCGCCAGGCCCTCCTGGGTCACGGTGGACGACGGCGGACCCTTGGACAGGAACGTGCAGATTGGCTGGTTCTGGCCATTGAGCGTGGTGCCCACATGCACCAGCCCTTCATGCACTTCCAGGGCGCGCACGTCGCGGTCGTTGAACATCGCGTCGGCGCGGATCTTGATATAGTCGGCGCCCGCCGCCGCATCCGCGACGATACCGTCGGACTCGAACACGCGGATGGTCTCTTCTGCCTCGCCAAACACCTTGTTCAGACGCGTTTGCAGCAGGCTCACCGCATCCTTGGCGGTGAGGGTCTTGGCTTCGTCCTTCAGATCGCCCCGGCCATCGATATTGTTCAGGTAGTCCGACAGCATCAGCCCCAGGTCCGCCAGGGTCGGGTCGCCGGCGTGGAACGCATCGGAGGCAGCGCCGTACAGTTCCTGGGATATCAGGCCAAAGTCCTCGGTGCCGCGCGCTTCAAGCATACGCACCACCATGCGGTATTCGCGGCACATGCGCCGCATGATCTGCCCCACCGGGCTGAACTGGCCCAGGCGGCGGGTGATGTCGCGCTCGATGTTCTGGAACTCCAGCTTCACCGCACTGGAATCGAAAGACAGGGGCCGGTTCAGGTAGTAATCGCGGTCCACGGCAGGCATGGCTTTGCCCTTGGCCTTGAGGAATCCCTGGCGGATGTTCTCGTCCCACTTTACTGCGTCGAGAACCCGGATCGGTGTCTGCGCCAGCACAATGCGATCGGACAAGCTGCGTATCGTCTGCTGGTAATCGTCCACCCGGTGTTTTCCTCTTTAAACGTTGAGCGTTGTCAGGCTTTGCTCGAATGCTGTCAGACCGAGGCCAATACCAGGTGCATGTAACGCTTGAGGATTTCAAGCATCTCTTCACCGGTCAGAGGCTCTGCGCCGCCCAACAGGCCCTGATATTCCATCCGACTGATGATAGCCGTCAACACCTTGGCATCCTGCTGCGGCTCACGGGAGCCCAACACTTGAAAAAACTGCCCGGTGCCCTGCAACAGAATCTGTTGATGGGAGCGCACCAGTTCAGCCAGTCGCGGGTTCAGCAGGGCCTCCTGTCGAAACGCCTGCTCGGCCATCAGGTATTCGCGGCGGTTGGTCAGTTGGCGCAGCACGTAATCGGCGGTCAGCCGGGCAATGTCATCGGCCAGTTGCGCGCGCGACTGCGGGCTGCCATCGCCATAGGCAACCATCTCGCGCAACAAGCCCTCGTTACGCACCCACAGTTTGCCCATGAAGGCCGCGCTGCGCTCGACGTATTGGGCGAAGGTGTCGGTGAGCAGGTCATCGATATCCTTGAAATAGTAGGTGGTGGCCGACAACGGCACACCCGCCTCCGCCGCGACGGCTCGATGGCGTACGGCACGCACCCCTTCGCGCACCACGATGCGCATGGCCGCATCGAGAATGTCCTGGCGGCGTTGTTCGCTGCCGCGGCGGCTGGCCTTGCGGCCCTGGTACTGAACGCTTTCAGCCACGGCAGCAGCAATGCCGGCGGCACCTTCTTGAGCCATTACGCGGTTCACCACACTTCTTCCTTTAAAAGTGACACTGGAATACGCCACATAAAAAAGCCGCCTTATAAAAGGCGGCTTCGGATTTCGCAACGGTTACGCTTGTGGCCGCATGTGCGGGAACAGGATCACATCGCGGATCGATGGCGAGTTGGTCAACAACATCACCAGGCGGTCGATGCCGATGCCTTCACCGGCAGTCGGCGGCATGCCGTACTCCAGGGCACGTACGAAGTCGGCGTCGTAGTGCATGGCTTCGTCATCACCGGCGTCCTTGTCGGCCACCTGAGCCATGAAGCGCTCGGCCTGATCTTCCGCGTCGTTAAGCTCGGAGTAGGCGTTGGCGATTTCGCGGCCGCCGATGAACAGTTCGAAACGGTCAGTGACGTTCGGGTTGTCGTCGTTGCGACGCGCCAGCGGCGACACTTCGAACGGGTACTGGGTAATGAAGTGTGGCTGCTCCAGCTTGTGCTCGACCAGCTCTTCGAAAATCATCACCTGCAATTTGCCCAGGCCTTCAAAGCCCAACACCTTGGCGCCGGCTTTCTTGGCGATGGCGCGAGCCTTGTCGATGTCGTTCAGATCGTCAGCGGTCAGCTCAGGGTTGTACTTGAGGATCGAGTCGAACACCGACAGACGCACGAACGGCTCGCCGAAGTGGAACACCTTGTCGCCGTACGGCACGTCGGTAGTCCCCAGAACAAGCTGCGCCAGTTCACGGAACAGTTCTTCGGTCAGGTCCATGTTGTCTTCGTAGTCGGCGTAGGCCTGGTAGAACTCCAACATGGTGAATTCAGGGTTGTGACGGGTCGAGACGCCTTCGTTACGGAAGTTGCGGTTGATCTCGAACACCTTCTCAAACCCGCCGACCACCAGACGCTTGAGGTACAGCTCCGGCGCGATACGCAGGAACATTTCCATGTCCAGCGCGTTGTGGTGGGTTTCAAATGGCTTGGCTGCGGCACCACCGGGGATGGTTTGCAGCATCGGCGTTTCCACTTCCAGGAAGTCACGCTGCATCAGGAAGCTGCGGATGTGGGCAATGACTTGCGAACGCACACGGAAGGTCTGGCGCACGTCTTCGTTGACGATCAGGTCAACGTAACGCTGGCGATAGCGCTGCTCGGTGTCGGTCAGGCCGTGGTGCTTGTCCGGCAGAGGGCGCAAGGACTTGGTCAGCAGGCGCACGCTGGTCATTTCGACGTACAGGTCGCCCTTGCCGGAACGGGCCAGGGTGCCTTCTGCGGCGATGATGTCACCCATGTCCCAGGTTTTCACCGAGGCCAGGGTTTCTTCCGAGAGGGTTTTACGGTTGACGTAGACCTGGATACGCCCGGTCATGTCCTGAATCACCATGAACGAGCCACGGTTGAGCATGATGCGACCTGCCACCTTGACCGGGATCGCCGCTTCTGCCAGCTCTTCCTTGGTCTTGTCCGCGTACTGTTTCTGCAAGGCATCGCAGTAGTTGTCGCGGCGGAAGTCGTTGGGGAAGGCGTTACCCTTGGCGCGCTCGGCAGCAAGCTTTTCCTTGCGCAGGGCGATCAGGGAGTTTTCTTCCTGTTGCAGGGCTTGCGGGTCGAGTTGTTGGTCGCTCATGTCTTTTGAAATTCCATCACAGGTACGTTTTCCCCAGCCTTCGGCTGGGGATCGCGAGCAAGCTCGCTCCTACAGGGGTGTTACAGGCCGGATTTCAGGCTGGCTTCCAGGTATTCGTCGATATCACCGTCGAGTACCTTGTCGCAGTCGCTGCGTTCGATGTTGGTGCGCAGATCCTTGATCCGCGACGCATCGAGTACATACGAACGGATCTGGTGACCCCAGCCGATATCCGACTTGGTGTCTTCCAGCGCCTGGGAAGCGGCGTTGCGCTTCTGCATTTCCTGCTCGTACAACTTGGCCCGCAGCATTTTCATGGCGGTATCCTTGTTGGCGTGCTGGGAACGTTCGTTCTGGCAACTGACCACGGTGTTGGTCGGTACGTGGGTAATACGTACGGCCGAGTCAGTGGTGTTTACGTGCTGACCACCGGCACCGGAGGAACGGTAGGTGTCGATGCGCAGGTCGGCTGGGTTGATCTCGATTTCCACCTTGTCGTCGATCTCTGGCGAGACGAAAACGGCGGAGAACGAAGTGTGACGACGGTTGCCGGAGTCGAACGGGCTCTTGCGCACCAGGCGGTGCACACCGATTTCGGTACGCAGCCAGCCAAAGGCGTATTCACCCTTGATATGCACGGTCGCGCCCTTGATACCGGCGACTTCACCGGCGGACAGTTCCATGATGGTCGCGTCGAAACCGCGCTTGTCGGCCCAGCGCAGGTACATGCGCAGCAGGATGTTGGCCCAGTCCTGGGCCTCGGTGCCGCCGGAACCGGCCTGGATGTCCAGGTAGGCGTTGTTCGGGTCCATTTCATGGCTGAACATGCGGCGGAATTCGAGCTTGGCGAGGTTTTCCTCGAGACGGGCCAGCTCGGCGACGACATCGCCCACTGCGCCTTCATCATTTTCTTCGACAGCCATGTCCAGCAGGTCACGGCAATCGGCCAGACCGGTGTTCAGCTCGTCGAGGGTGTCGACGATCTGCGCCAGCGCAGCGCGCTCGCGCCCCAGTTCCTGGGCGTATTCAGGTTTGTTCCAGACACTCGGATCTTCAAGCTCGCGGTTGACCTCGGTCAGACGCTCATGCTTTTGATCGTAGTCAAAGATACCCCCGAATAGTTTCGGAGCGCTCGGACAGGTCCTTGATGGTGTTAAGGATCGGGTTGATTTCCATGGCGGGCAGCACTCGTTGGCGAACTTTTGAAAGCCGGCGAGTATAACGGCAAACGGCTGGGAACGGCAGTCCGCTTGGCCGATTCTGCCAAGGCGGCGCTTCCTCTCCTCATGCTAGCTTCGCTAACAGATGCGCGACCACCAAAGCGTTTCCTGCGGGAGGGCGATACCCCGCGTTAGAAAAACCACACCTACTACTCGCTGAAAAATGACCGTTCATCTGTTTATACAAACAATCTGAACATCAAAATCAGAGCCCGCCTAAAAGAGCACAATCCAACCCACCCTAACAAAAACAAACAATTAGGTTTCTAGCCAAATCGCCCCAAGACTCAAGTCACAAATATACAAGAATATGAATACATCAGTTTCAGACCTGTCTTACAAATACTCCTACAGACATAAAATCAAATCAAAACGCCATCAGTTTTTTATTCCTTCCCGCTCAAATAAGTTCGATCAAAGCGACTGAGCTTTTTCTTCAGGACGTACAAACTTTCAAACTCGATCACTCTCACAAAAAACGGAGAGACCCTATGGCCCAGCAAGGGTGGCAACCAGGACAACCTTTAGAACTCAAACCCACGATAATTACCGCCGGGAGACGAAATACTTATTGGGGTGGCGAAGGCGGAGGCTACGCAGGAAGTGGAGATGGCTGGGGCCTTCAAGAAGGGCCTCGTCGAGGTGAAGGAGACCGTAGCCGCTTCAAGCAGTTTGACTTCCCTAGCACCACCGCTGATTTCATTGGAGAGCAACAGTACAATCAATCCTTGATTGACGCAGAGTACAGCGCACGGTTCGCAACGCTAACGACTGAAACTGAACGCGAACTCGCAGAGAAACAGCAAGCCGCGAAAGCTTCACAGCCTCTCACAGAGACAGCCTCAGCCATTCTCGATCAAAAAATCGCACTTGAAATCATCGACGCAAAAAAAAACCAAATACACCAATACTGCGCCACTCATCTATGGGCTCTATGATCAAAGCCCTTTTTATCTGATGGAAAACTTAACCTATACAAAACTACGTGAAACGCTTGCATCCTCTGACCCGATAAAAAATTTGGGCGATACGTACACACTTTACGACAACGTTTGGAGAGCCGCGCAAGAACTCAAGGCTCTCTCGCTCTCCATAGACATTCTGGCTAAAAAACTTTCAGGGTTGGCAAAGGCCCGGCAAACGCTGGAGGCCAATTTAGCCGAACATGATCCTGGCTGGGCAAATTTACACAATGAGTATCTGAAGGCCATTGCCGATGAGTTGGAAATTCAGGTGCAGTTGCTGCCGGAATATTTGCAGGTGGAACTCGCCTCTCTTGCCGGTTCTGTCGTTGGATTGACACCCGACCAGACCCTCATGCTTTACAAACACACGCTGGACAAAATGATCGAAGAAACGATGGCTGCGATCAAACCTATTGACCCACCGTTAGCCATAAACCGGAACGGGTTGATGATTTACTATCCCGCAGCCAACCCACGGGTTACACCGCCACTGAGCAAACCCGAGCTTGAGGGGCTGAAACAACTTATTTATCTGCAGCAGAACACCGCTCTTGGGGTGAGATGGCTCAGCCACCATGATTTTGTGCTGAAGTCAGAGTCCGCGCGGTTTCTTGCCAACGCCTCCAATGCAATCAGCGACCTTGCAGGACGTGCGCAGCAGGTAGCCACGGCCCAGGCGCGTATTGAAGCGGTACGAGTAACCAATACCTATCGACTGTCGGGCACCGCTGCTGCGACTCAAGCGATAGTCATGACCTCAGTCGGGACTATCGCTACAGCAGAAGGGATTACCATCACGCTGCAAGCTGCTATTCGGTCAGCAGTGGCCGCATTGACGGAGTTGGTCGCAAGTACCGCGAGTGGCTTAATGGTCGGTGTTTCAGCGTTGGTCTATTCCCCCAAACTCGCAAATGGAGAACTTCCAGAGCGTTATGCGCTTGGTACACCGATCTCAACCTTGGTACCAGACCTCAACGAGTCGACGATAACCTCGGCAGTCAACGGCACAATCGACCTGCCGGTTCGAATGAGTTCGAAGACGGCTACCGATGGGCGGTCAGAAGTATTCGTGGTCACTGCCGACGGTACAAGCGTGCCTTCCAAGGTCAAGGTGGTTGCTGCGACCTATGATCCGGGCAGAAGGTATACACCGTCACGACAAGTGACATTCCACCAAGAACGTTGATCTGGACACCTATCGTTGCCCCTGGGGATAGCTCAACAACGCTGCCCGTTGATCACCCTGAACCGCCTGTCTATGCGGGAGCTACCGTAACTCCCGTTGAAGGAAGGATTGACAGTTTTCCGGCCGCTGCTGAGGCGGGATTTGACGACTTCATCACTGTCTTCCCGGTCAACTCTGGCTTACCTCCCATCTATGTGTTTTTCAGGGATCGACGGGAAGACCCAGGAGTTGTGACAGGCAACGGGCAATCTATAACCGGCTCCTGGCTAGGAGCGGCCTCACAAGGGGAAGGCTCCCCTATACCTTCGCAAATTGCCGACAAGCTTAAAGGTCAGGAGTTTAAAAACTTCAGAGCATTTCGCGAAGCCTTCTGGAAATCTATTGCGAACGACTCGGAACTGGCGAATCAGTTCAACCGTCAAAACCTACAAAGAATACTTAACGGCAAAGCCCCATATACAAGCGAATTAGAGCATGCAGGAAAATCTGGTAAATTCGAGCTCCACCATAAGATATTCATCTCCAAAGGCGGAGACGTTTTCGACATAGACAACATCTACATAGTCACGCCAAAACTCCACAAACAAATTCATGGCAAAGGTAACTAGGATGAAAACTTCAATTTCCGAGTACACAGAAACCGAATTTTTAAACTTCGTAATCTCTCTTTGTGACGCGAGTGCTCGTACTGAGGAAGAAGATGACGAAATGCTATTAGAGTTCACGCGCCTTACAGAACATCCTGACGGATCAGATCTCGTCTATTATCCGAGAGATGACAGAGAAGACAGCCCTGAAGGCATCGTAAAAGAAGTCAAAGAATGGCGCGCCGCTAATGGTAAGCCTGGCTTTAAAGAGGGGTAACGCCCCGGCAAACTCCGTCATCGGCTAGGCATTGATGGCGGAGTTCTTGTTTCAACCTTTCTTCATTCGCACTCAACTCACAAGCTTTGAAATTCCAGGTGTAGGATGGGCATAAATTCCTCACCTGGAGTTACGCTGGTCCCAACTCACTCAATCCCCACCTGATTACGCCCATTATGCTTGGCCGTATACAGCCCCTTGTCCGCCGCCATGATCAACTGCCGGCAGTCCGTGCCCTGCACCGGCGTCAAGGTCGACAGGCCAATGCTGATGGTCAGGCTCGCCCCTTCTGCCGAGGCAATGTGCGGGATTTTCAGGGCCGCCACCGCCATACGCAGTTTTTCTGCCACCAGGCGCGCACCGCCCGGCGAGGTGTTGGGCAGGACCAGGGCAAATTCTTCTCCGCCGTAGCGCGCCGGCAAGTCCGAAGGGCGGCTGCTGGCGTCGCGGATAGCGGCGGCGACTTTGCGCAAGGCTTCATCGCCTTCGACATGGCCGAAGCTGTCGTTGTAGGTCTTGAAGAAATCCACGTCGATCATCAGCAGCGACAGTTGGGTCTGGTCGCGCATGGCACGGCGCCACTCCAATTCCAGGTATTCGTCGAAGTGGCGGCGGTTGGACAGCCCGGTCAGGCCGTCGGAGTTCATCAGGCGTTGCAGCACCAGGTTGGTATCCAGCAACTGTTGCTGGCTGACCCGTAGCGCACGGTAGGCCGCGTCGCGCTGCAACAGGGTCATGTAGGACCGCGAGTGATAGCGGATACGCGCCACCAGCTCGATGTTGTCGGGCAGCTTGACCAGGTAATCGTTGGCGCCGGCCGCGAAGGCCGCACTCTTGATCAGCGGGTCTTCCTTGGTGGACAGCACGATGATCGGGATATTCGCGGTCGCCGGGTGATTGCGGTATTCACGCACCAAGGTCAGGCCGTCGAGGCCGGGCATTACCAGGTCCTGCAGGATCACCGTCGGCTTGATGCGGATCGCCTGGGCAATCGCCTGGTGCGGGTCGGCGCAAAAGTGGAAGTCGATGTTTTCTTCATGGGCCAGGCCGCGCCGCACGGCTTCGCCGATCATGGCCTGATCGTCGACCAGCAGCACCATGGCGGCGTTCTCATCGGTCTTGAAGTCGTCGAGTTGTAAATCATTCATGTGCAGTCACCTGAATTACTACCTGCAAGCCAGCACGGCGGGAGATTTTCGATCATTTTGCAAAGACCTCCAGCAATCGGGGCGCAATTCTATCCAGTGGGCGAATTTCAACAGCAGCATCAATCGCCGCCGCCGCTTTGGGCATGCCGTACACCGCCGAGCTCTGCTGATCCTGGGCGATGGTCAAATATCCTTGTTCGCGCATCAGCTTGAGGCCTTGAGCCCCGTCGCGCCCCATGCCGGTCAGTAGTACGCCGACGGCGTCACCGGTCCAGTAACTGGCGACGCTTTCGAAAAACACGTCGATGGAGGGCCGGTAAATCTCGTTCACCGGCTCTGCGGTATAGGCTAGCGTGCCATTTTTCAACAAGCGAATATGGTGGTTGGTGCCGGCCAGCAATACCACGCCGGCCTGGGGCGGCTCGCCCTCAGAGGCCAGGCGCACGGGTAGGCCGGAGGCGCTGCTCAGCCACTCGGCCATGCCGGCGGCGAAGACCTGGTCCACATGCTGCACCAGCACGATGGCGGCGGGAAAATCCCGCGGCAAGCCCTTGAGCAGAACCTCGAGGGCCGCCGGCCCACCCGCTGAAGAACCAATGGCCACTAGCCGTTGACGCTTGCCGGTGACCCGTTGCGGTGGGGGTTCGGCACGCACGCGCGTGCCGCGCTGGCCGATCAACCAACCGATATTGAGGATCTTGCGCAATAGCGGTGCCGCCGCATCCTTGGGGTTGCCTACGCCCAGCGCCGGGGTATCCACCACATCCAGCGCTCCGTGGCCCATGGCTTCGAATACGCGGCTGACGTTGGCCTGGCGGTCGACAGTAACGATCACGATAGGGCAAGGCGTGTCGGCCATGATCTGCCGGGTAGCCTCCACCCCATCCATCACCGGCATTATCAGGTCCATCAGGATCAGGTCCGGGGTCAGCTCGGCACAGCGCCGCACCGCTTCCAGGCCATTGCTGGCCACCCACACCACCTCGTGGGCGGGCTCAAAGCTCAAGGCGCGGCGCAAGGCCTCTATCGCCAGGGGCATGTCATTGACGATCGCAATCCTCATGCCCGGGCGCCTCCAATCAGTTCAACCACGGCGTCGAGCAAGGCGTCGTCATGAAAACTGGCTTTGGCTAAATAATAGTCGGCGCCCGCGTCGAGTCCACGACGTCGGTCTTCTTCACGATCCTTGTAGGAAACCACCATCACCGGCAACGATTGCAGGCGACTGTCACGACGCAAAAGTGTGACCAATTCAATACCGTCCATGCGAGGCATATCAATATCAGTGATAAGCAGGTCGAAGTCCTCGGAGCGCAATGCGTTCCAGCCATCCATGCCATCGACCGCAACAGCGACTTCATAACCACGATTGAGTAATAATTTGCGTTGCAGCTCGCGTACGGTCAGCGAGTCGTCTACCACCAGCACGCGCTTGCGCGGTGCTTCGGTGGCCTGCTGGCTGCGCCGGGCGATACGTTCCAGGCGGCCGGTGTTGAGCAATTTATCCACCGAACGCAACATGTCTTCGACATCGACGATCAACACCACCGAGCCGTCATCGAGCAAGGCCCCTGCGGAAATATCCTGGACCTTGCCCAGACGATCATCCAGCGGCAACACCACCAGGGTGCGTTCACCGATAAAGCGCTCCACGGCAATCCCGTACACGGCATCGCGCTCGCGGATCACCACGACTTTCAGGGTTTGCGAAGGACTCTGCCCCGGTGGGCGCTGCAGCAACTGGCTGGCGGCAACCAGGCCCACATGCCGGCCCTCGTGCCAGAAATGCTGGCGGCCTTCCAGTTGCACAATGTCGTCGGGAGCCAGGTCACACATGCGTTCAATGTGGGCCAGGGGGAAGGCATAGGCTTCTTCGCCCACGTCCACCACCAGGCTGCGCACCACCGACAAGGTCAACGGCACTTCCAGATGGAAGCGACTGCCCTGCCCCGCCGTCTGCTCCAGTACCACCGCGCCACGCAGTTGGCGAACCATGTGCTGCACCGCATCCAGGCCAACGCCACGACCGGACACCTCGGTGACCTTGTCGCGCAAGCTGAACCCCGGCAGGAACAGGAACGTCAGCAATTCCTCTTCGCTCAGGCGCAGGGCAGTTTCCACCGGCGACAGATTACGTTCGACAATGGTGCCGCGCAGCCGCTCCAGGTCGACACCGTTGCCGTCGTCGCTCAATTCCAGTACCAGCAACCCGGCTTGATGGGACGCACGCAGGCGGATCAGGCCTTCCGCCGGTTTGCCTGCCAGCAGCCGCTGCTCGGGCGTTTCGATGCCGTGGTCGACAGCATTGCGCAGTAAATGAGTGAGCGGTGCTTCAAGTTTTTCCAGGACATCTCGATCGACCTGGGTCTTTTCGCCTTCGATTTCCAGGCGCACTTGCTTGCCCAGGCTGCGACCGAGGTCACGCACCATGCGCACCTGCCCCGCCAGCACGTCGGCAAACGGTCGCATGCGGCAGGCCAGCGCGGTGTCGTAAAGCACCTGGGCACGCTGGCCGGCCTGCCAGGCGTACTCGTCAAGTTCCGCGTTTTTATCCGCCAGCAGTGCCTGAGCTTCGCTCAACAAGCGGCGGGTATCGGCCAGGGCTTCCTGAGTCTCAAGATTCAAATCCAGGTGCTTGAGGTGACCGTCCAGGGTATCGAGGGCGCGCAGGCTGTTGCTTTGAATGCGCTTGAGGCGTTGCATACTGGCCAGGTGAGGCTTGAGCCGCTGGGTTTCCACCAGGGACTTGCTCGACAGGTCCAACAGGCTGTTCAAGCGCTCGGCGGTGACCCGCAGCACGCGCTCGCCACCCTCGGTGATGCGCTTGTTCTGACGCGGTGGCTCACTGCTGACGGGCGGTGCAACCTCTGGCTCTTGCGGCAATGCTTCAACGATAGGCGCCGGAGCAGGCTCGGGCTCAGCTTTTGGCGCAGGCGTAGCGGGTGGCTGCGCCGGGTCAAGCAGACGCTCCATCAACGCCACGTACGCCTGGATATCCAACGGCCCCACGCTGTTGCCTGGCGTGGCGATACGCATCAGCAGGTCAGTGCCTTGCAACAACGCATCGATATGTTCCGGTTGCAGGTACAGACGACCTTCCTGGGCGCTGACCAGGCAGTCCTCCATGACGTGGGCCACGCTGACCCCGGCATCCACGCCAACAATCCGCGCCGCTCCCTTGAGCGAATGTGCGGCGCGCATACAGGCTTCAAGTTGATCCGCCTGGGTCGGGTTGCGCTCCAGGGCCAGCAGGCCGGCGCTCAAGACCTGGGTTTGCGCATCGGCCTCCAGGCTGAACAGCTCCAACAGCGAGGCATCACGCATCTGATCGGGGGTCATGCGAGGCTCCGGGTCACGGCGGACAACAATTGCGTTTCGTCCAGCCAGCGCAGGCTGCGGCCTTTGAACTGCAACACACCTTGGGTATAGCGTGCGCTGGCCTGGGTACCGGAGGCCGAGGCCGCGTTCAAGGTGCGCTCATCGATGGCATGAATGCCATCCACCTCATCCACCGGCACGACGATCGGACCGTCCTGGGCGGCAATGATCAACATGCGCGGCATGATCCGCCCGCCACTGGGCACGCTGCTGGTGCTGTCCAGGCCCAGCAGTTCCACCAGCGACAGGCACGCCACCAGCGCACCTCGCACGTTGGCCACCCCCAGCAGCGCACGGGAACGCTGGTGCGGCAAGGAGTGGATCGGTTGCAATGGCGCCACTTCCACCAGGCAGCGGGTGGCGATACCGAGCCATTCTTCACCGAGGCGGAACATCAACAGCGAACGGGTGACCACCTCGCTACCCGCTTCGGCGGCGGCCTGCGGGCGCTGATCATCCTGCTGCAGGGCGTAGCGGTCGAGCAGGCGCGTGGCGGCGGCGGAATACACCGAGCAGTTGCGGCAGTGAATATGCTCGTCCAGCAGTGGGCAGGACCTGTCGCCATGAATGCCGATACGGTTCCAGCAGTCATCGATGGCTTGGGTATCGGTCAGCGTCAGGTCCAGGCCTGCGGTGTCGAGCGCGTCAGGGCTGTTCATCGTTCGGACTCACTGTGTGCTCGCTCGCTACGGGCGGCGCGGGCCTGTAGCCGGCGCGCTCCCGCACTGTCGCCCTGGGATTCGAGCAACGCGGCCAAATGCATCAAGGCCTGCGAATGCTGCGGTTCCAGGTACAAGGCTTTTCGGTAATACCCCTGGGCTTCCAAGGCGCTGCCGGCAACATCGCAGAGCAACCCCAACCAGTAGAACACCTGGGCAACCGGCGGGTGGCTGCTTAAATAACGCTCACAGGCGGCCCGGGCCTCGGCACTTTTGCCTTCATTGGCCAGGGTCGCGATCTGGCCGAGCAAATCCCCTGCGTCGGTGTGGGGCACCTTGACCGGCGGCACCTGAGTGCTGACCGTGCTGAACGGACGCGGCTTGAGTGGTATCGGTGCTGCACTGCGCTGCGGTGCTGGCGCAGGCATCGGCACGAATACCGGCGGCGGGGTCTGCTCTATGTGTCGACTGAAGGCAAAGGATTGCGGCACGCCAATCGAACGCATGCCATGGCGCCCCAGCAGGCTGCCCTCGGCCGGGCCGATAAACAGCACACCGTCCACGTGAGTCAGTTCCTTGAGCACATCAAAGACTTGCTTCTGGGTCGGCTGGTCGAAGTAGATCAACAGGTTGCGGCAGAACACAAAATCGTAGGTCGGCTCGTTGGCCAGCAGTGTCGGGTCGAGCAAATTGCCCACTTGCAGACGCACTTGCTCGCGCACCCGGTCGGCGATGCGGTAACCGCCCGTTTCTTCTGTGAAGTGGCGGTCGCGAAATTCGAGATCGGCCCCGCGAAACGAGTTCTTGCCGTACACACCGCGCCGGGCACGTTCCACCGACAGCGGGCTGACGTCCATCCCCTGAACCTTGAACTGATGGGGCGCCAGGCCCGCATCCAACAAGGCCATGGCAATCGAATAGGGCTCTTCGCCAGTCGAACACGGCAGGCTGAGGATGCGCAGCGCGCGCATCTGCTTGATCTCGGCCAGGCGCAGCAGGGCCAGGCGAGCCAAGGTCGCGAAGGATTCGGGATAACGGAAAAACCAGGTCTCGGGAACGATCACCGCTTCGATCAGTGCCTGCTGCTCGTCGTGGGAATGTTGCAGGAGCTGCCAGTAGGCCTCCGTCGACTGCGCCTGGGAGGCTTGGCAGCGCTGGCGCACCGCACGCTCGATGATCGCCTCGCCCACCGAGGCAACGTCCAGGCCGATGCGTTCTTTCAAGAACGCCGAAAAACGCGGGTCACTGCTCATAGGCTCAACTCGGCGCAAAACAACAAGGCGCGTACTTCAGCGCTCAGCAGTTCGGCAATGCCAATCCACTGCATCAAGCCCTGTGCATCCTCGCGTACCGGCCCCAGGTAGGGCGCCTGCTGGTTGTCCACGCCATAAGGCTGGAACTCGGCGGGGTCGCAACGCAGGGTGTCGGTGGCCTGCTCCAGGATCAGCCCCAGCCCACGCGCTTCACTCCAGGGTTGCGGCTGGTAGTTGACCAGCACCAGCCGCGTGCTGGTGCGAGCCTGGGCCGGGGTGCCGAACGTCAGGGCACTGACATCGATTACCGGCACCAGCGTACCGCGATGCGCAAAAATACCCGCCACCCACAGTGGCGCATGGGCGATGGGTTTGAGCGGCAGGCGCGGCAGCCCCTCCGCCACTTCGGTGGCCTTGAGGGCAAAGCGTTCGTTGCCGATGCGAAACACCAGGAACAACGCCGTTTTCGCTGCCGGGACGGCGACGCGTTTAGCCGCGAGATCGCTCATCAGACTTTGAAACGCGACACGCCACTGCGCAGACCCACCGCGACCTGGCTCAGCTCATCAATGGCAAAGCTGGCCTGACGCAGGGATTCGACGGTCTGGCTGCTGGCATCGCCCAATTGCACCAGCGCGTGGTTGATCTGTTCGGCGCCGGTGGCCTGGGCCTGCATGCCTTCGTTGACCATCAACACCCGCGGCGCCAGGGCCTGTACCTGGTGGATGATCTGCGACAGTTGCTCGCCCACTTGCTGCACTTCGAACATACCCCGGCGGACTTCCTCGGAGAACTTGTCCATGCCCATCACGCCCGCCGACACCGCTGACTGGATCTCACGCACCATTTGCTCGATGTCGTAGGTTGCCACGGCAGTCTGGTCGGCCAGGCGGCGCACTTCGGTGGCCACCACGGCAAAGCCGCGACCGTACTCACCAGCTTTCTCCGCCTCGATGGCGGCATTGAGAGACAACAGATTGGTCTGGTCAGCCACCTTGACGATGGTCACCACCACCTGGTTGATGTTGCCGGCCTTCTCATTGAGGATCGCCAGCTTGGCGTTGACCAGGTCGGCGGCGCCCATCACCGAGTGCATGGTCTCTTCCATGCGTGCCAGGCCCTGCTGGCCGGAACCGGCGGCCACCGAGGCCTGGTCGGCGGCGGTGGACACTTCGGTCATGGTACGCACCAGGTCCTTGGACGTGGCCGCAATCTCGCGGGAGGTGGCGCCGATTTCCGTGGTGGTGGCTGCGGTTTCCGTGGCGGTGGCCTGTTGCTGCTTGGAGGTCGCGGCGATCTCGGTGACCGAGGTGGTGACCTGCACCGACGAACGCTGCGCCTGGGACACCAGGGCAGTCAGCTCGGTCATCATGTCGTTGAAGCCGGTTTCGACCGCGTTGAATTCGTCCTTGCGCTCCAGGTTCAGGCGCTTGCTCAGGTCGCCGGTACGCATGACTTCGAGGATCTGCACGATACGCTGCATCGGCGCCATGATCGCGCGCATCAGCAACAGGCCGCACAGCGCCGCGGCGAGAATCGCCAGCAGCAGCGAGACGCCCATGCTGACCTTTGCCGCTGCTACGGCATCATCGATGGCAGCGGTGGCATTGTCGGCGACCTGTTTGTTCTCATTGATGATGTCGTTGAGCTTCATGCGGCCTGCGGTCCAGGCGGGGGTCAGTTGCTCGTTGAACAGCCTCAGCGCCTCGGCCGGGTTGTTGCTCTGATGAGCCGCCAGGACCTGGGCAAGAATGGCGTTGTAGTTCTGGTGCAGTTTTTCGAAGGCATCGAATTCGGTGCGATCCTGGGTGATATTGATCGTGCCCGCGTAACTGGCCATGTGCTGCTCAAGCCGCGCTTCGAATGACTTGTAGTCCTGCTTGTCTTCATCGGAAATGCCCTGGTTTTCGTGGATCCCGACCAGTTCCTGGGTTTGCAGGTAGCTGTCGACCCAGGCACTGCGGATCATCGAACTGAAAAACACGCCGGGCACGGCGTCGTCGCGCACGGAGTTTTCGCTGGCTTCGATCTTGAGCAGGCGCGAATAGGAGAGCACCACCATCAGCAGCATGATGGCGATAATTACCGCAAAGCTCGCCAAAATCCTTTGGCGCAGGGTCCAGTTCTTCACAGTAATTCCTCGCAGGGGCATTCAAATGGAGGGGAGTATAGCTGAGCGGATGCTCGGGTTTATCAACGCTTTTGAGGGGGGATCCACAGAATGCGTAAGTGGGATGGGTGGTACGTGTGCCTAGGGAGATCCAACTGATGGGCCGCAGTTCAAATGTGGGAGGGGGGCTTGCTCCCGATGGCGGTCTTGTAGTCGACCGGGATCTTGGATCAGACCGAGTACATATCCATTGCTGCGGTAACGGTTGCTATTGGTTCCGCTTTTACAGCGGGTCACTTTTGGAAAAGAGCCCGGAATGCCGGCCCAGCCAAAAGTAACCAAAAAGGCTCTTGCCCCACCACTCGGCACCTCGCTTAGGCTCGGTGTGCCCGTAATCCGCCATGGATTTGGGAGGCCGCCGCCACGCGCCGTCCATGGCGCGGGGCGGCTAAACCGGCATCCCTGCCGGTTTACCCCCCAAATCCCTGTCGAATTCCGGCCAGCGTGGTTTGACGGGGCGCCTAAGATCAAGATCAAAAGCAGATCAAGAGCGGCTCGCTTCGCATCGTGGTTAGCGGGGCAGAGCTGCGTCGATAGCCTTACTTATGCGTTGAGCCGCACTTGCTTTTCCAACTCCAGCTTTAAGCCGGGTTCAAGTTTCAGTTGGCGGGCCAGTTCATCCAGGTAGGCTTTTTCCATGAAATTTTCCTCATCCACCAGCATTACGCTGGCGATGTACATTTCGGCGGCCATTTCCGGGGTGCTGGCGGCGCGGGCGACGTCGGTGGGGTCCAGGGGCTTGTTGAGTTCGGCGTGCAGCCAGTGTTGCAGTTCCTGGTCGTTGTCCAGCTTGGTGAATTCGCCTTCGATCAACGCGCGCTCGCGCTCATCCACATGGCCGTCTGCCTTTGCGGCGGCCACCAGTGCCTTGAGAATGCCCTGGCTGTGTTGTTCAACCTGGGCCGGAGGCAGGCGGTCGATGGTTTGTGGTTCGCCTTGGGGGGCGCTGGCTTGCTGGGCTTGCCAGTTGCCGTAGGCTTTATAGGCAATCACACCCAATGCGGCCAGGCCGCCGTAGGTCAGGGCCTTGCCGCCGAATTTGCGCGCTTTTTTGTTGCCCAGCAGCAAGCCCATGGCTCCGGCCGCCAGGGCGCCGCCACCGGCACCGCCGAGCATGCTGCCCAGCCCGCTACCGCCGAGTAAACCGCCAAGGGCGCTTTTGTCGCTGGATTTGCGTTGGCCGCCAGCCTTGTTTTGCAACATATCCTGGCCAGACTTGAGCAACTGATCGAGCAATCCGCGGGTATTCATTCGTAGCCTCCAGACACTTGGGTTCATAGGACCAATAGGCCCCCAGCGTAAGACGAAGTGCCAAAAAGCCGCGATCTAGAGTGCTTCCAGATGTAACGCGGGTATTCGACCAGGAAATGTCTTGTTGCATATGCAGCGCCATCATCCCGCCATCAATCAATTTGCCTTGTTCATCGAACCGCTTAAGCTATCCGGCGTCTGTTTATTGTCCGTTGCGTTTGGCCGAAGGCATGTCCGAACCGTTATTTCTGATCCGCTACGTGCCAGGAACGGCGCGGGATTTGCTCACGACAGGTTGTCTCTATGCACCGCAGGAATTTGCTCAAAGCATCCATGGCCATTGCGGCTTACACCGGTTTGTCGGCCAGCGGCCTGCTGGCCGCGCAGGCTTGGGCCGGGAACCGTGCCGCCGACGGCAAAGCCGTGGCGTTCGATTTCGAAGCGCTCAAGGCGCAAGCCAAGCAACTGGCCACCCGTGGCTATCAAGACACTAAGCAGGTGCTGCCGCCAACCCTGGCCACCATGACCCCGCAGAATTTCAACGCCATTGGCTACGACGGTAACCATTCGTTGTGGAAAGAGTTGAACGGCCAACTGGACGTGCAATTCTTCCATGTCGGCATGGGCTTCAAGACGCCGGTGCGCATGCACAGTGTCGACCCCAAGACCCGTGAAGCCCGCGAAGTGCATTTCCGCCCTTCACTGTTCAACTATGAAAAAACCACGGTGGACACCCAGCAACTGACCGGCGACCTGGGTTTTTCCGGCTTCAAGCTGTTCAAGGCGCCGGAGCTGGACCGCCATGACGTGCTGTCGTTTCTCGGCGCCAGCTACTTTCGCGCGGTGGACTCCACCGGCCAATATGGCCTGTCGGCCCGCGGCCTGGCGATTGATACCTACGCGAAAAAGCGCGAGGAATTCCCCGATTTCACGCAGTTCTGGTTCGAAACTCCGGACAAGAATGCCACCCGTTTTGTGGTCTATGCCCTGCTCGACTCGCCAAGCGCCACCGGCGCCTACCGCTTCGATATCGACTGCCAGGCCAACCAGGTGGTGATGGCAATCGACGCGCACATCAATGCACGCACTGCCATCGAACAATTGGGCATCGCCCCCATGACCAGCATGTTCAGCTGCGGCACCCATGAGCGGCGCATGTGCGACACCATCCACCCGCAAATCCACGATTCGGACCGCCTGGCCATGTGGCGCGGCAATGGCGAGTGGATCTGCCGCCCGCTGAACAACCCGGCCAAGCTGCAATTCAACGCGTTCGCCGACACCGACCCCAAAGGCTTCGGCCTTGTGCAGACCGACCATGAGTTCGCCAGCTACCAAGACACCGTCGACTGGTACAGCAAGCGCCCAAGCCTGTGGGTTGAACCTACCACCGCGTGGGGCGAAGGCTCGATCGACCTGCTGGAGATCCCCACCACCGGCGAAACCCTGGACAATATCGTCGCCTTCTGGACCCCGAAAAAGCCCGTAGCCGCGGGTGATTCGCTCAACTATGGCTACAAGTTGTACTGGAGCGCACTGCCACCGGTGAGCACGCCGCTGGCGCAGGTCGACGCAACCCGGTCAGGCATGGGTGGTTTCACCGAAGGCTGGGCGCCCGGCGAGCATTACCCGAAGGTGTGGGCGCGGCGTTTCGCCGTAGACTTCAAAGGCGGCGGGCTGGATCGCCTGCCAGCGGGCACCGGCATCGAGCCGGTGGTGACCTGCTCCCATGGTGAGGTGAAGGATTTCAGCGTGCTGGTGCTGGATAACATCAAGGGCTATCGCATCCTGTTCGACTGGTACCCCACCAGCGACAGTGTGGAGCCGGTGGAGCTGCGCCTGTTTATTCGCACCCAGGACCGCACCCTGAGCGAAACCTGGCTGTATCAGTACTTCCCGCCCGCACCGGAGCAGCGCAAGTACACCTGAAATTAACCGCCTGATCATTCCCACGTCGCAGCGTGGGAATGATCGCAGGTGGCTTAGAACCGCGATACGCTTTTCATTGCGCCAATCAGATACCGCATCGCCATCTGATCACTCTCAGTCAGCGCCCGGTACTGGGCCAGCAACTCCATTTCATCCGAACTCAACCTTCGACCCCGCAATGACATACGGCGGCTCAGAAAAGACGCCATCGCACCCGCTACGCCATAGGATTTGGCCATGGACCACTACTCCTGATATCAGTCAAATACTCCTGGTGCCCATTTCCAAACTCCCCCGAAGCACAACGCTTTCGTGGTCAAGCAGCCTACCTCCCTGGGCTAGGAACCAGGCTAACCCTAAGCTTAGAAACTATCTCGTGGCACGTGGGATTTTTTTAGAGTATTCACTTAAAAAAATGGCCTCGGTAATAAAACCCTACAGCGCTTGCTTACGCCGTGGTCGATACAGGACGCGAGTTCTGGCAACCGCAAGAAAAAACCCACCGTATCAGGGTGGGTTCGACCTAACTGTGCGCGGGATCAATCCCGCAGATCCGACTCATGAATCGGCTGGTCCCGATGGGTTGCCCGCTGGTACTGCGCCGGCCAGATAGCCTTGCGCCCGCCCAAGTCATCGTCGGCATGCAGCGGCCAGTACGGGTCGCGCAGCAGTTCACGGGCCAGGAAGATGATGTCGGCCTGGCAGGTGCGCAGGATGTGCTCGGCCTGGGCCGGTTCGGTAATCATGCCAACCGTGCCGGTGGCGATGCCCGACTCCTTGCGCACGCGCTCGGCGAAGCGCGTCTGGTAGCCAGGGCCGGTGGGGATCTCGGCATTGGCGGCGGTGCCGCCGGAGGACACATCGATCAGGTCAACACCCAAGTCTTTCAGGCGGCGCGCCAATTCCACGGTTTCATCCGGGTTCCAGCCGTCCTCCACCCAATCGGTGGCCGATACCCGCACAAACAGTGGCAACTCCTGAGGCCAGGCCGCACGTACGGCCTTGGTCACCTCCAGTACCAGGCGAATGCGGTTTTCGAACGAGCCGCCGTAGTGGTCCTGACGCTGGTTGCTGATGGGCGAGAGAAACTGGTGCAGCAGGTAGCCATGGGCAGCATGGATTTCCACCACTTCAAAACCTGCGGTCAAGGCGCGTTTGGCGGCAGCGACAAAGTCGGCGATTACTTGCTGGATCTGCCCTTCGTCCAATTGCTTGGGCTGGGTGTGATTGGGGTCGAAGGCAATCGGCGAAGGGCCCACCGGCACCCACCCGCCCTCCTCCGGCTTGACGCTGCCATGCTTGCCGATCCAGGGCCGATGGGTGCTGGCCTTGCGCCCGGCATGGGCCAGTTGAATACCCGCCACCGCGCCCTGGGCCGCGATAAAGCGCGTGATACGCCGCAGCGGCTCGATCTGGGCGTCGTTCCACAGGCCCAGGTCCTGGGCGGTGATGCGCCCGTCGGCCGTCACGGCGGTGGCTTCGGTGAAAATCAGCCCCGCGCCCCCCACGGCTCGGCTGCCGAGATGCACCAGGTGCCAGTCATTGGCCAGGCCGTCGTCGCTGGAGTATTGGCACATCGGCGAGACCGCGATGCGGTTGAGCAGGGTCAATTGGCGCAGGGTATAGGGTTCGAGCAGCTGACTCATGGCGCACCTCTTCTGGGTTCTATGGGCACTGTTCAACAGTGTTTAGAGCCTAGTCGACAACCACCGATTGCACAGGGTTCAGAAAGGAAAGCGGGAGCCGATTGCCGGCTCCCGTTATGCAGCGCCTTACATTTCGACCTGGGTGCCCAGCTCGATCACACGGTTTACCGGCAGCTTGAAGAAGCGCAGGTTACCGTTGGCGTTCTTCAACATGAAGGCGAACAAGGTTTCGCGCCAGCGCGCCATGCCCTTGATACGCGAGGCGATCACGGTCTCGCGGCTGAGGAAATAGGTGGTGCGCATCGGGCTGAAATCCAGATCATCCAGATGGCACAGCTTCAGCGCTTCGGGCACGTCCGGCTCATCGGTGAACCCGAAATGCAGGATCACGCGAAAGAAGCCTTCGCCGTAGGAGTCCACCTCGAAACGCCGTGCGGCAGGCACCCGTGGAATGTCTTCGTAGACCACCGTCAGCAGCACCACCTGCTCATGCAGCACCTGGTTGTGCAGCAGGTTATGCAACAGCGCGTGGGGCACCGCATCCGGGCGCGCGGTCAGGAACACCGCCGTGCCCTGCACGCGATGAGGCGGCTGCACGCGGATGCTGCTGATAAAAATCGGCAATGGCAGCCCACCCTCGTCGAGGCGCTCGACCAGCAATTGCTTGCCGCGCTTCCAGGTGGTCATCAACACGAACAACACGATCCCCGCCAGTACCGGGAACGCGCCGCCCTGGATCACCTTGGGCACGTTGGCGGCGAAAAACAGACCGTCCACCAGCAAGCAGCAGAGCAACACCGGCACCGCCAGCACCGGCGGCCACTTCCACAGCAACAGCATGACCGCCGACACCAGGATGGTGGTCATCAGCATGGTGCCGGTCACCGCTACGCCGTAGGCCGACGCCAGGGCACCGGAAGATTCGAAGCCCAGCACCAGCAGGATCACGCCCACCATCAACGACCAGTTCACGGCGCCGATGTAGATCTGGCCTTGCTCGGCACTCGAAGTGTGCTGGATGTGCATACGCGGGATGTAACCCAACTGGATCGCCTGGCGGGTCAACGAGAACGCACCGGAAATGACTGCCTGGGACGCGATCACGGTCGCCAGGGTGGACAAGCCCACCAGCGGGATCAGCGCCCAGCTCGGTGCCAGCAGGTAAAACGGGTTGCGCGCGGCCTCCGGATCGCCCAGCAGCATCGCGCCCTGGCCGAAATAGTTGAGCACCAGCGCCGGCAGCACCAGGATGAACCAGGCACGGGCGATGGGCTTGCGCCCGAAGTGGCCCATGTCGGCGTACAACGCTTCGGCGCCGGTCAAGGCCAGCACCACCGCGCCAAGAATCGCCACGCCGATGCCGGGGTGAACCATAAAGAAGCGCACGCCCCATGCAGGGTTCAGCGCATTCAATACTTCAGGCTGCTGCAGAATGCCGTACACCCCGAGACCGCCCAGCACCAGGAACCAGGTGACCATCACCGGACCGAACAGCTTGCCGATACGATCGGTGCCGTGTTTCTGGATCAGAAACAGCGCCACCAGCACGATCAACGCAATGGGCACCACCCATTTTTCCAGGCCGTCGAACGCCAGCTCCAGGCCTTCAATGGCCGACAATACCGAAATCGCCGGGGTGATCATGCTGTCGCCATAAAAGAGCGCCGCGCCACACAGGCCGCACACCACCAGGAAACTGCGCAATTTAGCGCGCTCCCCAGCAGCCCGCCGCGCCAACGCGGTGAGAGCCATGATGCCGCCCTCGCCCTGGTTGTCGGCACGTAGCACGAACAACATGTACTTGATCGACACCACCCAGATCAGCGACCAGAAGATCAGCGCCAGTATCCCCAACACGCCGTCATGGTTGACCTGTACTCCGTAACCGCCGTTGAACACCTCTTTAAGGGTGTAGAGCGGGCTGGTCCCGATATCGCCATAAACCACCCCGACTGCCGCCACCAGCATGCCAATCGGCTTGGCGTTTGAATGCTCGGCACCTGCTGCCTGACTACTTGCCTGACCCATCAACCACTCCTGCCCTTTGACCCAAGGTCTTTTATAAACAGCACGACTAAGCTGACCCTAGCATGCGCTGTTTTACTTCTCGAAACAGACGTTTTATTGACCCAAGGGCATTACCCGTGCGCAACGGCGCGAAGCATAGCGCAGCACTCGTCGCATTTCGCTGTTCCAGTAGCTGAGACGTCGCTTTATGTAGTCAGCAATGACTGAGGCGGCATTTTGGCGCCTTTTTGCCTGCATTGATGACATCGCGGCCAACCGTATATGTTGGCCCGGCTCAGCAGGGTTGCCTCAGAAACTACTTGATCAGCTTGGCCGATCAATAAATTACGATCCGGCATGTCACCTTCAGTCCATATAAAAACTCAATCATCGCCCTGTCTCTTTTAAGGTACATTGCTCATGTACGAAGTGAAACATGTGCTGTCAGTCAATGGCGTGGATATCTACCAAGCTTGGCTAGACACCGTGCAAGACACACGTTCAAAAGCAAGAATCACTGCCAGAGTGGACCGCGCTTCGTTGGGTCACTTTGGCGTTACCGAGCCAGTAGGTGATGGAGTCTTTGAGATGAAGCTCGACTTCGGGCCTGGATTTCGCGTCTATTACGCAATCCAGGATCGAAAAATTGTGTTTCTGCTAGGCGGAGGCTCAAAGGCCAGACAGCAAAACGACATCAATCAGGCCAAGGCTCTCTGGACGTCTTATAAGGGGCAGCAAAAATGACCAGTCGGACTCGCTCTCATGAAGATAGCGTTCTTGAAATGCTCCAAGACGACGAGGCGTTTGCTCTCGAGTATCTCTCTGTAGCTCTTGAGGAAATCGATGAAGCGGGTGGTGAGGACGCCTTCCTTGTTGCTGTCCGCCGAGTCGCGGAAGCCCGTGGCGGAATGCTTAGCTTGTCGCAAAACACAGGGCTCAATAGGGCTAATCTCTACAGGTCCATCGCTGTGGGCGGCGATCCAAAGCTCTCCACCCTCCTGAAAGTACTTCAGGCATTAGGTGTGGGCATGTCTAAAGTCGTCTCGCACCGTACAGAACAAGACGTACGCGCTTGAAAGCGTTGTAAGCACTCTGCGAATTATCCAGCGCAGCACTCGTCGCATTTCCCTGCATAAAGCTGGTCAAGTGCGCTGCCCGCCGATAGAATTGCGCACTTTTTGATCAGAGGCGCACCAAGCGCCCATCCGTTGCCTTGTCGTGCACGACCGGCAGCGTCATTCAATACCGAGGTTAGACATGTCCACCACCATCGCAAAAGCCAACCCCAAGGTTGGCTTTGTTTCCCTGGGTTGCCCGAAGGCTCTGGTCGACTCCGAGCGCATCCTCACGCAACTGCGTATGGAAGGCTATGACGTCGTGTCCACTTACCAGGACGCCGATGTGGTGGTGGTCAACACCTGCGGCTTCATTGATTCGGCCAAGGCCGAGTCTTTGGAAGTGATCGGCGAAGCCATCAAGGAAAACGGCAAGGTCATCGTCACCGGCTGCATGGGCGTGGAAGAAGGCAATATCCGTAACGTGCACCCGAGTGTGCTGGCGGTGACCGGCCCGCAGCAGTACGAGCAGGTGGTCAACGCCGTGCACGAAGTGGTGCCGCCACGCCAGGACCACAACCCGCTGATCGACCTGGTGCCGCCTCAAGGTATCAAACTGACCCCACGCCACTACGCGTACCTGAAGATATCCGAGGGCTGCAACCACAGCTGCAGCTTCTGCATCATCCCGTCGATGCGCGGCAAACTGGTGAGCCGCCCGGTGGGTGATGTGCTTGACGAGGCCCAGCGCCTGGTCAAATCCGGCGTCAAGGAGCTGCTGGTGATCTCCCAGGACACCAGCGCCTACGGCGTCGACGTGAAATACCGCACTGGCTTCTGGAACGGCGCGCCGGTGAAAACCCGCATGACCGAACTCTGCGAAGCCCTCAGCAGCCTGGGCGTATGGGTGCGCCTGCACTACGTTTACCCGTACCCGCACGTGGACGAGCTGATCCCGTTGATGGCCGCCGGCAAGATCCTGCCGTACCTGGACATCCCGTTCCAACACGCCAGCCCCAAAGTGCTCAAGGCAATGAAACGCCCGGCGTTCGAAGACAAGACCCTGGCGCGTATCAAGAACTGGCGCGAGATCTGCCCGGAGCTGATCATCCGCTCCACCTTCATCGTCGGTTTCCCCGGCGAGACCGAAGAAGACTTCCAGTACCTGCTCGACTGGCTGACCGAAGCGCAGCTGGACCGCGTCGGCTGCTTCCAGTACTCGCCGGTGGAAGGCGCTCCGGCCAACCTGCTGGACCTGGCCGTGGTGCCGGACGACGTCAAGCAAGATCGTTGGGAGCGCTTCATGGCGCACCAGCAGGCGATCAGCTCGGCGCGTCTGCAACTGCGCATCGGCAAGGAAATCGAAGTGCTGATCGACGAAGTCGACGAGCAAGGCGCCGTTGGCCGCTGCTTCTTCGATGCGCCGGAAATCGACGGCAACGTGTTTATTGACGATGCCAGCGGCTTGAAGCCGGGCGACAAGGTCTGGTGCACCGTGACCGACGCCGACGAGTACGACTTGTGGGCTGAAAAGCGCGACTGAAGCGTGTTTGCGTAATATTTTGAAAAAGCCCCGCCTCTGACAAGATGCGGGGCTTTTTTAGGTCTATCGTTTTGCTCATCAGCGCAAATAACGCCAAGAGGCAGCGGTCATGCGACAGCATTCGGTCATCTATACGCCTAAATCCAGCGACTACCCGCGCCTGGCGCAGATCTGGGAAGCCTCAGTACGCGCCACCCACAACTTCCTGCCGGACAGCTATATCGACCGGTTGAAAAACCTGGTGCTGACCCGCTACCTGGATGCGGTGATGCTGATCTGCACCAAGGACTCGCGCCAGCGCATCACCGGGTTCGCCGGGGTGGTGGCCGGCAAGGTGGAAATGCTGTTTATCGACCCGCAACACCGTGGCCAGGGCCTGGGCCGGCAATTGCTGGGCTATGCCATCGAACACCTGAACGCCGAGGAACTGGACGTCAACGAGCAGAACCCCCAGGCGCTGGGCTTTTACCTCAAGCAGGGCTTCGAGGTGATCGGACGCACGGAGCATGATGGCCTTGGGCAGCCTTACCCGTTGCTGCATATGCGTTTGCGCCAGCTGCAACAACAGGCGCGCCAGGGCTAAATGAAATGGGCTCGGGATTAACCGGCGCCAGGCAGGTACAATAGCCGCCCCCTTTTGTTACGGCCCTTGTCATGACTGACCCCATACGCCTCTCCAAACGCCTTATCGAACTGGTCGGTTGCTCCCGTCGGGAGGCTGAGCTGTTTATCGAAGGCGGCTGGGTCTCGGTGGACGGCGAAGTGATCGACGAGCCGCAGTTCAAGGTCACAACCGAAAAAGTCGAGCTGGACCCAGAGGCCAAAGCCACCCCACCAGAGCCGGTGACCATTCTGTTGCACGCGCCGGCAGGCATGGACGCTGAAACCGCCATGGCCACGATCAGCGCCGAGACCTTGTCTGAAGAACACCGCTTCAGCAAGCGCCCGCTCAAGGGGCATTTCCTGCGCCTGACCGCCAGCGCCGACTTGCAAGCCAAGGCCAGCGGCTTGCTGGTGTTCACCCAGGACTGGAAGATTCTGCGCAAGTTGACCGCCGATGCCGCCAAGATCGAGCAGGAGTACGTAGTAGAAGTCGAAGGCGACATGGTTGCCCACGGCCTCAACCGCCTGAACCACGGCCTGACCTACAAAGGTAAGGAACTGCCCGCCGTGAAAGCCAGCTGGCAGAACGAAAACCGCCTGCGCTTTGCGATGAAAAACCCGCAACCCGGCGTTATCGCGCTGTTCTGCGAAGCTGTTGGCCTGAAAGTCATCGCCATCCGCCGTATCCGCATCGGCGGCGTGTCCATTGGCAAGGTGCCAGTGGGCCAATGGCGCTACCTGTCCGGCAAAGAGAAGTTCTAAGCCGTTCCCCTTTTCCCGACACCGCCTGATTGGGCGGCGTCATCAGTTCAATAGCAGGATTGCTCACCATGATTCACAACGACGTACTGCGCAGCGTGCGCTACATGCTCGACATCAGCGACAACAAGATGGTCGAGATCATCAAGCTCGGCGGCATGGACGTGACCAAGGAAGACCTGCTGACCTACCTCAAGAAAGATGAGGAAGAAGGCTTCGTGTTCTGCCCGGATGAAGTCATGGCTCACTTCCTCGATGGCTTGGTCATCTTCAAGCGCGGCAAGGACGAAAGCCGTCCACCGCAGCCGATCGAAACGCCGGTGACCAACAACATCATCCTGAAAAAGCTGCGCGTGGCCTTCGAACTGAAGGAAGACGACATGCATGCCATCCTCAAGGCAGCGGAGTTCCCGGTGTCCAAGCCAGAGCTGAGCGCGCTGTTCCGCAAGTTCGGCCATACCAACTACCGCACCTGTGGTGATCAGTTGCTGCGTAACTTCCTCAAGGGCCTGACCTTGCGGGTCCGTGCCTAAGCCATGAGTTACCAGGTCTCGCCCGTCGGTTTCGTACGCTCCTGCTTCAAGGAGAAGTTCGCCATCCCGCGCCAACCGCAACTGGCACCGGCTGCCCGTGGCGTGCTGGAGTTGGTGGCGCCGTTCGACCAGGGCGAGGCGGTGCAGGGGCTGGAACAGGTCAGCCATGTGTGGTTGCTGTTCCTGTTTCATCAGGCCCTGGAAGACAAGCCACGCCTGAAAGTGCGCCCGCCACGCCTGGGCGGCAATACGTCCATGGGCGTGTTTGCCACCCGTGCCACCCACCGACCTAATGGCATCGGCCAATCGGTGGTCAAGCTGGATAAGGTGGAACCGGGGCGACTGTGGATTTCCGGGATCGACTTGCTCGATGGCACGCCGGTGCTGGATATCAAGCCATATGTGCCCTATGCCGACATTGTCGACAGCGCTACCAACACCATTGCCAGCAGCGCGCCGCAACTGATTGCGGTGCAGTGGCTGAAGACGGCGCTGCAACAGGCGCAAGGCCACGCTCAACGCCTCGGCGAGCCGTTGGTGGAACTGATTGAGCAGTGTTTGGCGCAGGATCCGCGGCCGGCGTATCAGGTTCCTACGTCGGAACGGGAATACGGTGCGCAATTCTGGGATGTGGATGTGCGCTGGCACTACCCGGAACCCGGGATGATTTGTGTGCTGGAAGTGGTTCCCGCCGGATAAACCGGAGACCGAATGTGGGAGGGGGCTTGCTCCCGATAGCAGTGGGTCAGTCACCAGATGCAGTGACTGACACTCCGCCATCGGGGGCAAGCCCCCTCCCACATTTTGATCTGCTTACTGACGCGGTATTACTTCTCGACGAACGCACGCTCGATCAGGTAATCACCCGGCTCACGCATCCGTGGCGAAACCTTCAGGCCGAAGCTGTTCAGCACTTCGCTGGTCTCATCCAGCATGCTTGGGCTGCCGCACAGCATGGCGCGGTCGTCTTCGGGGTTGATCGGTGGCAGGCCGATGTCGCTGAACAGCTTGCCACTGCGCATCAGGTCGGTCAGGCGGCCTTCGTTTTCGAACGGCTCGCGGGTCACGGTCGGGTAGTAGATCAACTTGTCACGCAGGGCCTCGCCGAAGAATTCGTTCTGCGGCAGGTGCTCGGTGATGAATTCGCGGTAGGCGACTTCGTTGACGTAGCGCACGCCGTGGCACAGGATGACTTTTTCGAAACGCTCGTAGGTCTCCGGGTCCTGGATCACGCTCATGAACGGCGCGAGGCCAGTGCCGGTGCTGAGCAGGTACAGGTGTTTGCCCGGCTTCAAATCGTCAAGCACCAGGGTGCCCGTCGGTTTTTTGCTGATGATGATCTCGTCGCCTTCCTTCAAGTGCTGCAATTGGGAAGTCAGCGGGCCATCCGGCACCTTGATGCTGAAGAATTCCAGATGCTCTTCCCAGTTCGGGCTGGCAATCGAGTAAGCGCGCATGAGCGGGCGGCCGTTGGGCTGTTGCAGGCCGATCATCACGAACTGACCGTTCTCGAAGCGCAGGCCCGGATCGCGGGTGCACTTGAAGCTGAACAGAGTGTCGTTCCAGTGATGAACACTGAGGACACGCTCGTGGTTCATGTTGCTCATGTACGGGGGACTCCTGGAAATGGGTCTGCGCCAAAGGTAAGGATGCGCAATTGCACAGCATTCTAATGGCGGCGACAATATCTGTTAACTGGATTATTAAGATAAGGGTTATCGGTTATATCGATATGCGATTTACTCTCCGTCAACTGCAAGTTTTCGTCGCCGTCGCCCAGCAGGAAAGCGTCTCGCGCGCTGCTGGCCTTCTGGCCTTATCTCAATCCGCCGCCAGCACGTCGATTACCGAGCTGGAGCGTCAATCCAGCTGCCAATTGTTCGACCGCGCCGGCAAACGCCTGAGTCTCAACGCCCTCGGTCACCAGCTATTGCCCCAGGCGGTTGCACTGCTGGACCAGGCCAAAGAGATCGAGGACCTGCTCAACGGCAAGTCCGGCTTCGGCTCCTTGGCGGTCGGCGCGACCCTGACCATCGGCAATTACTTGGCGACGCTGCTGATTGGCAGCTTTATGCAGCAGCATCCCGAAAGCCAGGTGAAACTCCATGTGCAGAACACTGCACATATCGTGCATCAGGTAGCGCACTACGAAATTGACCTGGGTCTAATTGAAGGCGACTGCAGCCACCCGGATATCGAGGTGCAGACGTGGGTAGAAGATGAGCTCGTGGTGTTTTGTGCGCCGCAGCATCATTTGGCCAAGCGTGGCGTGGCCAGCATGGACGAATTGACCCACGAAGCGTGGATACTGCGCGAACAAGGCTCGGGCACGCGCCTGACGTTTGACCAGGCCATGCGCCATCATCGCAGCGCGCTGAATATCCGTCTGGAGCTGGAACACACCGAGGCGATCAAGCGGGCAGTGGAGTCAGGCTTGGGGATTGGCTGCATTTCGCGGCTGGCGTTGCGCGATGCCTTTCGCCGCGGCAGCCTGGTGCCGGTAGAAACCCCGGATCTGGACCTGGCCCGGCAGTTCTACTTCATCTGGCATAAGCAGAAATACCAGACCTCGGCGATGCGCGAGTTTCTCGAACTGTGCCGCGCCTTCACCGCCGGGGTGCAGCGCAGCGACGAGATCGTGCTGCCGAGTATTGCCTGATCGTCAGATCAGGATCACCGCCCACACCAGGGTGATCATGGTCAGTGCCACAAATTGCGCGGCGCTGCCCATGTCCTTGGCGTTCTTCGACAGCGGATGGCGGTCCAGGGAAATACGGTCAATGGCCGCTTCTACCGCAGAGTTGAGCAACTCGACAATCAACGCCAGCAGGCATACCGCAATCAGCAGTGCCCGCTCGACCCGGCTGACCTGCAGGAAAAAGCTCAAAGGGATCAGGATGACGTTCAACAACACCAACTGACGGAACGCCGCCTCGCCGGTGAAAGCTGCGCGCAGACCATCCAGGGAATAGCCCCCTGCATTGAAGATACGTTTGATACCGGTTTGACCCTTGAAAGGCGACATAGATGTAGGCAACTGAACCAAAGAAGTGGGGAAGCTAGATCACGCAAAGTCAAAAAAGCGTGAAGCGGCTGTAACTTAATGTTGCGAGATTGACTCAAGTTGTTGCAAGAGCAACGCCGCCTGGGTCCGGGTACGCACTCCCAGCTTACGGAAAATCGCCGTGACATGGGCCTTGATGGTCGCTTCCGACACGCTCAATTCGTAGGCAATCTGCTTGTTCAGCAAACCCTCGCAGACCATGGTCAGCACCCGAAACTGCTGAGGTGTGAGACTGGCCAGGCCATCACGGGCGGCCTTGGCTTCGTCGGACACGTTGATTTGTTCAAACGCCTGGGGCGGCCAGGACACATCGCCGTCCAATACCGCGCGCACGGCTTTCTGGATATCTTCCATCGCGCTGGACTTGGGAATGAAGCCACTGGCGCCAAACTCCTTGGAGCGCACCACCACGTCGGCTTCCTCCTGGGCCGAGACCATCACCACGGGGATCTGCGGGTATTGCCCGCGCAGCAGCACCAGCCCGGAAAAGCCGTAGGCACCGGGCATGTTCAGGTCGAGCAGCACCAGGTCCCAGTCGGATTTTTCGGTGAGGCGAGCTTCCAGTTCGGCGATGCTGGCCACTTCGACCAGGCGAACATCAGGGCCAAGCCCCAGGGTGACTGCCTGATGCAGAGCGCTGCGAAACAGCGGATGGTCATCGGCTATCAGGATTTCGTATGTGGCCATTGGTTAAATGATCCTGTTTTTTATGGCAGCCCTGATGGTTCAGGGCTCACCAATACACAAGGCGACGGCCTGGCAGCTATCGCCACAGGGCCTGCTCAACGTCAAAAGCACGTGAAACGACGTCAGGCATTCACGGTTGCGCCCCAATCGGCGCCCAGCATGACCAGCGTAGCCTGGAGGGTCAAGCACTACGCCCGAGGGCATTTTAGCGGGTTGCAGGTTTACGGTGCCATCATGCAAACGTCGTCTGGTTATACCGCCGGGATGTAGGGTGCAAGGCGAGTATGCACAGCGTCCATCGGGTCCAGCGGCATTTGGAACTTGGCAGCCAGGTAATGGGTGCTGAATACATCGAGATAGGCATCCAACACTTCGCTGGCGGCCACGTCTTCGGCCAACTCCAGACAAAGTGCCGCCACCTCGGCGGTGCAGAAATGGTCATCACGCTTGGAACGCCGCAGTTTGTAGCGTGACAACTGCTCTGGCGCCAGGCTCAGTACCGGCAAGTGCTCCAAGTAGGGGCTTTTGCGAAACATCTTGCGCGCTTCGCTCCAGGTGCCGTCCAGCAAGATAAACAGCGGGCGCTTGCCCTCCTCCATGCGCACTTCACTGACCACCCGTTCTGGTGCCACGAATTCACCGGGGAAGACAATATATGGCTGCCACTGCGGATCGGCCAACAATCTGAGCAAATCGGGGTCGACTTCGGTGCGCGACCATGCGAATGCAGTGGTGTCGTGTATGACATCAGCGATCAGCCAACCCGTGTTGCTGGGTTTCATCGGCTCAACGTCATGCATCAACAGGCACATGGCCGACTTGGCTTGTACCTGGGGCCGCCAGGCACATAAGCAGTACTCGGGAATTACCCGACAGCCGGGGCAACGCTCAGCTCGGGAACCACGATTAAGAAACGGCCTGACGGCACGCGCCAGACGCTGAGCACGCAAACGGGAAACGGCGTGGCTCATCGGGCACGCGGCGAAGAAAAGGGAATCGGCACGGAAGAAACTCGTGAAAAGCAGAAGTCCCGCAGTTTACCAGCGATACGCCTGGCTGTAGTGGCAAGGGCTCACCTATAATTGCGCGCCACTGAACGCACAGCCCAGTGGCTGGTCTATGCACCAGTAACCGAATCAGGAGAGTTTCATGCTGCGTTCCATGCTGCGCCTTGTTGCCCCATCCCTCGCCATAGCGTTGGTCTTGCCTATGGGCGCCCACGCGGCCTCGCTGCTGGAGGCTCAAATGAACAGGAAGCTGCAAAGCGTCGCGGCCGAAAGCAACAAGGACCTGCCCCGGGAAATTGATGAAAAGACCCTGGAAGTGGCCTACACCGTTGAGGGTATGCAGCTGATCGATCACCTTAGCGTTCAGCCTGATCGTGCCGAACAGATGCGTGCCAACCCCAAGGCTGTGTATTTCCAGCTCGGCCGCAGCGTCTGCACCAACCCAGGCTACCGCGAGCTGATGGCCAAGGGCGCAGTGATGCGCTATGAAATCACCGAGAACAAAAGCAACCGCCCTGTGGCATCGGTCAAGTTCGTAGAAGCGGATTGCCCGGCTCCGGCGAAGAAGAAAAAGTAACCACTGCTAAACCCTCGCGCGCGGCTGTCCAGCGGCGCGCACTCCCCCGCTCCAGCTCCTGCCAACGACTAAACTACGCGATGAGTAACCAATAAGCGGTTGCCAGCCAAGGGTTTTTCGGCCCATGATCAAGCCATCCCATACGCCCGCCCACAGCTACTTCAATGCTGTTCTGTAACACTTTCAGGGCATACGCGGCCTGCCCTCCTGTGGCATGCAACGACACATGCAGTGTCGTGGCCCCGACGACGCTCTCGTCGACTATCCAGGCCCTGTAAAGAAGGAGAAGTTGAATGCCTTATGAATCCAATGATCAGTTGCTTCGTCATTTTGAAGAAAACGGGACCGACCTCACGCAGCAGGTCGACGCGCAAATCCAGTTGATCGCCCCCAACAGCCCGAATATCCCCCTTTATCGCGACATGATCCTTACCGTTCTGCGCATGGCCCAGGACGACCGGGATCGCTGGAATGCCAAGATCACCCTGCGCGCCATTCGTGAATTGGACCATGCATTTCGCTTACTCGAACAATTCAAGGACCGGCGCAAGGTGACGGTGTTCGGCTCGGCACGTACACCTGTGGAAAGCCCACTGTATGCACTGGCCCGAGAGGTGGGTGCAGCATTGGCGCGCTCCGACCTGATGGTGATCACCGGCGGTGGCGGCGGCATCATGGCGGCAGCCCACGAAGGCGCGGGCCTGGCGCACAGCCTGGGGTTCAATATCACGCTACCCTTTGAACAGCACGCCAACCCCACCATCGATGGCACCGAAAACCTGCTGTCATTCCACTTCTTCTTTACCCGCAAGTTGTTCTTCGTCAAGGAAGCCGATGCGCTGGTGTTGTGCCCAGGCGGTTTCGGCACCCTGGACGAGGCTTTGGAAGTACTGACCCTGATCCAGACTGGCAAGAGCCCGCTGGTGCCAGTAGTGTTGCTGGATGCGCCAGGCGGTGGGTTCTGGCAAGGTGCCCTGGACTTTATCCGCAGCCAGTTGGAAGCCAACCGCTACATTCTGCCTACTGACCTCAAGCTGATACGCCTGGTCTACAGCGCCGAAGAAGCAGTGGATGAAATCAACCAGTTCTATGCCAACTTCCACTCCACCCGTTGGTTGAAACGCGAGTTTGTGGTGCGCATGAACCATCCTCTCAGTGAGCGTGCTCTGGCCCATTTGCAGCAAGAGTTTGCCAGCCTGCGGCTCAGTGGCGAGTTTCAACAGCTCGCCTATACAGGCGAAGACCATGACGAACCAAGGTTCAGTCACTTGACCCGCCTGATGTTCAACTTCAATGGCCGCGACCAGGGGCGACTGCGTGAATTGGTGGATTACATCAACCTGCCGGAAAACTGGGCACAGGCCCAAGGCAAGACGCAGCAACGTGTGACGTCACTGCCGGCGTAGTTTTTTGCAGGCGAAAAAAAAGGCCCACTATTTTCATAGTGGGCCTTTTCGTTTTGGGGCGTTCAGTCGTCCATATCGCGGCCGCTCAACAAGCGGCTGATCATGTCCATCGAAAACCCGCGATAGCTCAGAAAGCGCCCTTGCTTCGCACGCTCCCTGGCGTCAATCGGAAGGTGCCCCGCAAACTTGCGGCGCCAAGTGTCTTCCAACTGCGACAGCCAGTTGATACCGCACTCACGCAGGGCAAGGTCGATATCGGCACGTTGCAGACCACGCTGGCTCAGCTCTTCACGAATCCGCGCAGGGCCGTAACCGGAGCGCGCTCGGTAGGACACAAAACTTTCAAGGTAACGGGCTTCCGACAACAGCCCTTCTTCTGTCAAACGGTCGAGGGCTGTTTCGATCATCTCAGGCTCTGCGCCGCGCTGACGCAATTTACGCGTCAGCTCGACTCGGCCATGCTCGCGGCGAGCGAGCAGGTCCATTGCAGTGCGCCGAACGGCAACGAGTGTATCCAGTACAACGGTCATCGTTTGCTTCAGATGTCAGTGTCGGCTTCTTCCATCTCGTCAACCGGCTCGCGGTTAGCGGCAGCTTTCACGTCCGGCGCCGGGGTCAGCAGCTTGTCGCGAATCTGCTTCTCAAGCGTGGCAGCGATATCCGGGTTGTCCGCCAGGAACTTGGCCGAGTTGGCCTTGCCCTGACCGATCTTGCTGCCGTTGTAGGCATACCAGGCACCGGACTTTTCGACGAAACCGTGCAGTACACCCAGGTCGATCATCTCGCCGTTCAGGTAGATACCCTTGCCGTAGAGAATCTGGAACTCAGCCTGACGGAATGGCGGGGCCACTTTGTTCTTCACAACCTTGACGCGAGTTTCGCTACCGACAACCTCGTCACCTTCCTTCACCGCGCCAGTACGGCGGATATCCAGACGGACCGAAGCGTAGAACTTCAGCGCGTTACCACCGGTGGTGGTTTCCGGGCTGCCGAACATCACGCCGATCTTCATGCGGATCTGGTTGATGAAGATCACCAGGCAGTTGGCGTTCTTGATGTTACCGGTGATTTTACGCAGCGCCTGGGACATCAGGCGGGCTTGCAGGCCCACGTGCATGTCGCCCATTTCGCCTTCGATTTCAGCCTTGGGTACCAGGGCAGCCACGGAGTCGACCACGATCACGTCAATGGCGTTGGAGCGCACCAGCATGTCGGTGATTTCCAGGGCTTGCTCGCCGGTGTCCGGCTGGGAAACCAGCAGGTCATCGACGTTGACGCCCAGCTTGCCGGCGTACTCAGGATCCAGGGCGTGCTCGGCGTCGACGAACGCGCAGGTGGCGCCCATCTTTTGCGCCTGGGCAATCACCGACAGGGTCAGGGTGGTTTTACCGGAAGATTCAGGACCGTAGATTTCAACGATACGGCCTTTTGGCAGGCCGCCAATGCCGAGCGCGATGTCCAGACCCAGAGAGCCAGTGGAAATAGCCGGGATCGCCTGACGGTCGTGATCGCCCATACGCATTACGGCACCCTTGCCGAATTGACGTTCGATCTGACCCAGGGCCGCAGCCAAGGCTTTCTTCTTGTTGTCGTCCATTAAAGTCCTCACGTAATCAATAAGGCCTGACGGCCAACACCTGTATAAGTAGACAGTATTGTTCCACAAAGATCGGTGATCGCCTACCCCTGTTTCTCGATTTCTGCTGCAGCTCGTCGCAACAAGCCCTCCAGTGCGGCTTTTACCGTTTGTCGGCGCACCTCGTCGCGGTTGCCGGGGAAGTGCGCAAGCTCGGCTGTCACCTCGTCGCCCACTGCAAAGGCCAGCCAAACGGTGCCCACCGGCTTGTCTGGCGAGCCGCCATCGGGGCCGGCCACACCGCTGACCGCCACGGCAAACCGCGCCAGGCTTTTTTCCTGAGCGCCGCGGGCCATCGCCTCCACCACTTCCTGGCTGACGGCGCCTACTTTGGAAAAGAGTTTTTCCGGCACGTTCAACTGCCGGGTCTTCTGGCGATTGGAATAGGTGACATAGCCCGCCTCGAACCAGGCCGAACTGCCCGGGATCCGCGTGATGGCTTCGGCAATGCCGCCGCCGGTACAGGACTCGGCAGTGGTGACGTGGGCACTGAGCACCTGCAAACGGCGACCCAGTTCAGCGGCCAGTTGAGTGATTTCCTTCACGGTCGTCTCCAGGAGTGGGCGGGGGTTCGCCTACCCTACAGGAGCCTATCGGCCATGCAAGATACAGAGTGCATCAAGAGGCTAACGCGCGACGGCCTGCACATAGGCCTGGCAAGCGCGCAAGGCGATCAGGGCGCTGTCGCCGTCGTCGGTGATGCGGATAATTCGCTGAGCATGCGCCGGGTCAAGTCGGGCTCGCGGGGCTGCATGAACCAGGCTGCCGGCGGTGGTGGAGGCAGGCACTGTACAGCCAGTGGCGGAATCGGCGGCGTCGAGAAGGACTGACAACCGCACATCAGCAGTGGCCAGACGGTCACGCAGAGCAGCTTGGTTGCGTTGGGCATCGCTCAACTCCTGGGTGTGTTGGTGGTCGTTGACGTTGAGCTGTTGCTCCAGAGCCCGGCGTTGGTTTTGTGCTGCCAGCCTTTGCTGGTTCAGCGCTTGAGCATGGGTGCTTGATTGCAGCTCAAGCTGCGCACCATATCGCCAAGCCTGGACCTGCCAAACAAACGCCATGAGCAGACACACGCCGATCAAACGCAACGCACTTAGGAGATGCATAACACCGCCTTGGCCCGCGCCCACAAGCGCAAACGCTCATCCAGGCCATTGAGACCGCCGTTGATACGCCGAGTGATAGCGGTGAATTGGTCCCTGTCGGCCAGTTCATTCAAACCGTTGCTCTGCCAAAACCAGGCTGCCGATTCGCAAGCCCATTGCGGTTGCTCCAGCAATTGCGGTTGCAGCAGCAGGCGATCATCGCCGAACAGCGCTCGGCTGCAGGCCAGGTAGTTGCGACGCCCCGTGATCTGGATAAGCCCCCTGCCCCGATACTTCTGGCCATCGCCATCCGCCTCGGGCGTGTTGCCCAGCCGGGCGGCCAGGGTACCGGTGTCGTATTTGCTCAGGTAGTGATCGCTACCCAGTTCTCGCACATAGAGCAACTGAGCAGATTCGTGGCCGATTTGGGCGAGGAATGCCGCAGTGCGTTCAGGTGTGGTGATTTGGTGATGGGACATCGCCGTGTTTAACGCCGAAATGAAAACTCCCGCTTTAAGGCGGGAGTTTGGTAGTACTTTAACCAGCTGTTGCTCAGATAGAACCATGCATCCCTCCTTCTTGAGCTCGAGCTTTCAGTGATACACGAACTCAAGCTCCCTCTTCTGCCCGCGCCTAAGACGCCAATCCACTGGCCATGATCGAACTGCGATACCCCGTCGCCGGGTCGCCGACGTGGGTCACTTGGGTAATCGACCAGCGCCCCTGCATATACGAAGGCCAGGTTTCATCCAGCACCAGCAAGCCTTCGGCAGCGAGCAGCGGGTTACCGGGGCAATCGATCTGCAGCTTCAAACCTTCACGGCCCACCCGGCGCAGTTCGCCTTCGGCCACGGCGCGGGCTTCGGCTTCGTTCTGGCAGCGCTGGCGCAGGGTCTTGAACGGGGCAATCCCGACCTGGACCATGCGCTGCTTGCCAGCTCCGGAATCCCACCAGCTGACGCGGCTGCCCATGTACTTGGAGCGCGATTTTTCGTCGAGCTTGGCGGTGATAAAGGCCTGCTCACCGGGCCGGTTGTCCTCGGTCACCGACAATTTCACTTGCGGTAATAGCTGGCCGGAGAGTGATTTGGCTTGCCCCGCTTCGGCCAGCACATAGAGTTCGTTGAACGGCTTGGTGACCGCGTTGTAGCGTTTGGCCAAGCGGGTGATGAAGGCCATGTCGCTTTCGTTGGACTGGTCGATGTGCGCAATCGCAATGCCGTCCAACGCGGGTGCCACTCGCGGTGAAAAACCATGGCGGCTGACCAGTTGACGAAACAACGCCCCCAAGGTAGTCGGCCCATGGCTGGCGGAGCGGCGCTGGCGATAGCCGCTTTTATCCGCCTCGCTGAAGGGCGCGGCGGTGGCCACGATCATCAGGCGCATCGGAAACAACACTGGGGTGCGTTGGGTGACGACAAACTCGCCTTTTTCCACCAAGCCGGTTTCCTGGTAACCGACACGCAGGCCGATCTTGCCACTGAGGCTGGGCAAGCCCTCCAGCCCTTCTATGTTAAGGGTCAGTTCCAGGCGGTCAGTCTGGATGCCCGCGGCGTCGGTGTGGCTCCAGTGCATCAGGCGTTGATTGAGCAGCGCCGCGTTGGCGCCGTAGAACTCTACGATCGGGGTAAATCCGTGTGCCATGCAACCTCCTCAATCCCAGGCCAGAACGGGCCGTACAGCAGCCGGCCGGGCTTGCATCTCAGGCACGACCACCCATACGCCTGCCGGCAGTACAGGGCCGTATTCAGCCAGTTCAGGGTTCAAGCGCCAGAGGGTTTCTTCCGCCGCGTCATCGCAACGCTTCAGCTCACGGTAGAGCAGCAGGTTGACCGAATCACCGGCAATACTTCGCACTCTACGCATTGACGAACTCCTCCAGCTCAAGGGTCCAGGTCATGACCATGGCAGTGCCGTCATCGATCACATTGCTTTGGGCTTCCACCACCGAATTGATCCGCCACAGGCCCCAGTTACGGCCGATACCGTCGACCAGCGGCAACGGCGCCCGCGCATTTTGCAGAGCGCGCAATTCGTCCAGGCGCTGCATGCCAACGGCGTACATGGCCGTGCCGCTGAAGGTGAGTTTTTCCAGCTTCTGGCCGTTCTGCCGCGACTGGGGTTTGCTGGCAATAATCGCCAGGTCACTCCAGCCGCCGTCGCTGTTGCGGGCCAGTGTGGAATAGGCGAACCCTCGGGATAAGCCAAAAATAAAGTCGCCCAGCACCATTTGTTGTCGCATCAATCACCTCCTGAAGGATCGGCCAGTGCCGCGTTGCGCCGGATGCCCAGGGAATCGGTGACCATCGGCACGCATTGAAATTGCAGGGCCTGGATCACCTGGTTGACGACCTGCTGGGCATCGGCGGGGTTGACGCCGGTGATCTGGATACTCGGTGCAAGCGTGACCTGGACGTTGTCGGTGCGGGCGCTGTTGAGTTCCTTGCTCAGCGCGTTGGGCGCGGGCAGGCGATCACTTGCGCTGAACAGTTTGTCACCGAGCCAACTGCCTGCTTCGCTGCCCAGCAAGCCACCGATGACGCCACCGACTGCGGTGCCAATGCCAGGGAAAACCAGAGTGCCGAGCGCGGCGCCGGCGGATGCTCCCGCCCAGGCGCCGCCAGCGGTGCTAAGGCCAGCACCGACGGCCTTGGCGTCGCCATTGCGTACGCCCTGGATCACATCCACGGCGGTGTCGACATACTTCAGCGGGCCAAGGCGGCGTACGGCGGACGATTCAAGCTTTGCGAGCGTCCCCGACAGTCCAGGGGCCAAACCCTTGGGCCCACCCTGTGCTGCGACTCGGTCTGCCGAAGCGGCTGCGTAAGAGGTCAATGAGTTGCCGGAAATACTGCGTGTAGTCTCGCTCACCCGTTTGCTGTCGAACGCTAGCTGCGGCTGGCCCATGATATTGACTGGCGGCGCAGCAGGGGCTGGCGTGACAGTAGGCTGCGATTTGAGATCGGTCCGCCCTCTGACCTCTGGGATTTTGACCTCGCGCGATTTTATTTGACGGGCCTTGTTACGCTTGCCGCGCGGCCTCCTGGGATTATCTTTGGGGCGTGCCTTCTCTTCTTTCCTGGCGGTCTCACCGACACTCTCTGGCAACTGTGCGGCAGCGCTATCAAGCGGGCCGCGAATCTGCACAGGCACTGCTCCGGTGCAGCAACAGTCCTTGCCTTTTTCAGCGCCCTTGCCGTTATCGTCCTTGAGCCACTTGGCACCCTTCGGATACCTGGCAGCCACCGCATCAATCGCCTTGCCTGAAAGACGGTCTTTGGCTTTATCCCACAAACCGGTGAACACTTCCTTGCCGACGAACTTGACGGCATCCGTGGCCAGTTCAACACTTTTTTCCCCCCAGGACGGGGTAGCAGACGCAGGCTTGTCCTGCTTGCTTTCTGCGACTCCCGCGCGTACCTCTGCCGTCTTGGTTGACAGCGAATTGGCGCTAATGAACAGCGTGCTGGTGAGCGTTTCCAGTGTTTCGCGCAACCGAATTTGCTCTTGGGCCAGAGCGTTGATGTCCACACTGACGGTGATCAGCGCCGAGGTCAGCTCCGGCAGCGGTTGCGGTTGGGGCTGGGGCTGGGGCTGGGGTTGCAGCTGGAGTTGCGGCTGCGGCAACAATAACGGCGACGATTGTGGCACCGATTCAAGGCTGACAGGCGCGGCGAGGTCTGCGGAAAACGGCGCCAGCACATTGCCCATTTCCGCATCGCCAAGCAGCCAACGCTTGTCCTCCTGAACGAGCCTGGTCCCAAATTGAGTCTCTTGCATCCCGCTTACTCCTGTTTAACGCCAAGGCGAGTGATCGCTATGTCGTAGCGGCGCAATGCTTTTCCGGCGTCCCAGTCGAGGATCTCCGCCTCATTGACCGAGTAGATCAGCGGCACCACATCGAGGATTACTTCGATGTCGCGCTGCGAAAGAAGTCCGCCGGTTGATTTAAAAAATCGTCGATACGCTCCTGCAGTTCCGTCCAGTCGGGCACGGTCAAGCCGGCCAGGTCAGGGATCATCAGGCCGGTGCAATGGGCGGTGATGAACTCGGCGCGCTCTTTGTTGGTGGCGAGTTTTTTCATCACCTTGGTGGCGCGCAGGGCAGGCATTTCCAGGGGCAGTTCGGTCAGGGTTCGGCCGGCTGCGTTCAGGGGCAATAGCAACTGGACGGGTTGGTCGTGGGGTGTCGCTTCATCCGCATTCAGGAAGAACGACGTCGGGCGCGTCGACATCTCGTGTACGTACTGGGCAATGCTTACGTAGTCAGGGCGCTTGAGCTGGTCGAGCTCTTTTTCCGACAGGCCGGTGGCGAGTTTCGCCAGTTCGAAAAACTGATCGTCCTCGTCATCACCGGCCCGGGCCAGCGCGTCTTTTTGCGCGGCGTAGAACAACGGTTTGAGCTGAACCTGCTGGATCGTCGCGCCGGTGTCGGCGGTGATCGGAGCCAGCAGGATGTGCAACGGTGGCATCCAGGCCATGGGGCAATTCCTTGTAGAACGGTATTGAAAAGCACGGGAATCCCAATCTGAGCGCGGTCTCTGTGGGAGCTGGCTTGCCTGCGATAGCATCAACTCGGTGCTCCAGACGCACCGAGTCGCCTGCATCGCGGGCAAGCCCGGCTCCCACATTGACCGTGCCCGCTTCGATTGCAGTTATCCTTACGGCATCAGCACGGCGCGGCGCGCATCGCCCAGAATGTCGACGCCGTTGAGCACGAACTTCTGGGTGCGCACGTCGATGTCGATCACCGAAACGCCATTTTCCAGACGGTTGTAGGTACGGCAGGACAGTTCCAGCGTGGTGGTAGCCTTGTCGCCCATTTTCAGCTTCGCCTCCTCCAGGGATTTGAGCTTGCCGCCGACGGTGTGGTAGGTGAAGTAGGTCTTCCCGTCCTGGTCCTGGCCGGCTTCACGCACGTTCAGCAGGATGTCGTCGCCCATGCGCACGCCCAGGGCCAGCATGATTTCCGGACCGGCACCTTGCAGCACCAGCTTGGCATTGAGCACCTTGCCGCTCTTGGCCATTTCCTCGGCGATAAAGCGACCTCCGGACATGGGCTCCATGTCGAACTCGATCTTCGGCGGGGTGAACTCTTCCACGGTTGCGGACAACGGCAGGCCTTGAAGGGTGGCCGCAATGGCCTGTCTGACTCGGTTGGTAAACATTAGAGAACGTCCTCCAGGAACTGCTCGATGATTTCATCGCGGGCGTTGAGTTGATAAACCATGTGTTCGTTCGGCGCGTAGCGGCCGTAGTCGATAACGATGAACCAGGTGCCGTTCTTGTACTTCTCGACGCTGTTCAATTCCGGGTGCAGGTATACGCTGCCGCCAGGGATGGTCTCGTCGGCCACCAGGGTTTGCAACCAGTCGTTGATGCGCTTGACCTCTTGGTCCATGAAGGACTTGGTGAGGTTCTTGGCCATGGCTTTCTGGCCGGCCTTGACCAGCTTGCGGCTGATAGCATCTTCCAGGCCGACGTAGCTGATGAACTTGCCGGTGATGGAGCGGTTACCCAGCAGCGAGAAACCGCCGAGGATGGTGCGGGCGTAGTAGCTCACGCCGTAGCGGTTGAGCAGGTCGCCTTCGGTGGAGGTATCGAGGATGTTGTACTCGACCACGCGGGAAACGTCTTCGGCGAAGGTCACCTGGTTGCCCGGGCTTTCCCACTGTTTGACCTTGGCCAGTGCGGCGATGGCCAACGAGGATGGCGACAGGAATACGTTTTTCTTCGCGGCCTTGGAGTACACCGACGGCATGTTGTGCACCAGCAGGCAACGGTCGAAACCGAGGTCGGCACCGCCCAGCTCGCCGCTGTAGGTCACTTGATCGGCCACCGAAGCGTCCTTGCCATCCAGTACCACACGCGCCTTGATGCGCTTGCCGAAAGAGGCAAACTCACCGGCCACGGCCTTGGTGCCGGTAAAGCCTGGGGCGCCGATGATGGTCAGGTCTTCAGGCACGCTGCTCAGGGCCGCCAGGCCGAGCTTGCGGCCGGTGACCGGGTCGTTGCCGCCGATCACATTGTTGATCGTATCGGCTGGGGTGGCGCCTTCTTCGACGATGACCACGTAGACCGGCACCTTGACCACTTTGAGGATCTGGTACACCGCCTGGAACAAGGTGCCCGACTCGGTGCCGGTGGGGTCCAGCAGCGCCTGGGTGGTGAAGCTGTTGATACGGAACGGGGCGTTTTTCGGGATCGATGCGTGGGCGTTGGGGGCAGTGCCGACCAAGCCAATCACGTTATCGCCAAGGCCACCCATGGCCTCGGGTGATTCGGTGGCATTCACAGTGATGCCGTTGTGCTCGAAGTTCAAAACCTCAGCCATGATTATTCAGCCTTCTTGGGGGTGGAGTTGAGGACGCTGGTCAGTTCCAGGCGGCCAGCGGTGCGCAAGGCGGATGCTTCGACGTCCAGCAGTTCCAGCTCCTCGCCGGCGGTAGACCAATGGCCGTTACCGATGGGGAATGGGATGAGGACGGTGTAGGTTTGGCGGGTGGGCATGAGTGGAAATCTCCGGGTGGAAAATGCCAAAGCCCCTGCGGGGAGGGGCTTCGGGGAGGCGAAAAAAAACCGCTTTCGCGGTGGGTTATTTCAGAAAACCAGGTTTAGGAGGCCACACAACTGCATCAGGATCGCTGCCTTGATCAGGGATATCACGCAAGCCCTGACGGTAGGCCATAAATACAGGACGATCCTTATCCAGCATTGGATAGTCGGGCATGGCCGCATAATCACTGGCCGCCAAGTCAGCATCACGAGCTTTACGAATCAGTGTCCATTTAATCAGCGGGTGAATCTCAGCAAGTGCAAATTCAGGTTTCATCAGTATTTTCCTTAACCCAGAGCCAACATAGTTCCCCAATCGGATGGGTGAGTGACGACACCTGTACAGGCACCGCCAAGCATGACTTCAATTAGTCCACTATTAGAAGTACGCATAGGGTGAATATGCATATAGTGAGAAAAGAACCCTGTCGGTGGTACAGGCACAGCGCACCAGCGCCATTTACCCTTTTTGTTGCCGGTAGTCCATGTGCCGTCGACAGAACCCTCTACCACCCGAACAAAAGCAGCTATCGTCATATGAGTGTTGAGAGGCACAGGTGTTGTTCCGCTCAATCGTTCCATATCGACCGCACAAGGGAACGCAAGCCACGGACTGACATTGTCCTCCGACCATTTCATCTGCCAGACATGAATCGGGTTTCGCCAATACTCGGCTGAACTAATATCGAAATCAGGAAACTGCTCACGCACATCTGCCTGAACCTGGCGCATAAAATCGACGTCTGCCTGAGGGCGTCCCGCCGACTGAGCTACCTGAGTAATCGTTCGTGTTTTTGTCGCCGTGACTTGGGTATGAACATACCAGCCGTCAATCAGGTTGCCCGTCGCATCGGGAGCCATATGAAAGTTTTTTGTCATCGCCACTCTGGGTATATGGCGACTCAAACTCAAAAGCTGGTCTTCATACTTCCTCTGGGCATCTGCAAGGGCTTTGTCAATTTCCCCTACCTTACCCGCCACAGTATTCGTCAAGTTGTTTGCCGCGCTGACAACGGCGGCCAATTGCTGTTCAGTACTCAATGTTTGAGCTCCTTGTTTTACTGGTCATCCCTTAACGGCTTTCAATCAAGCCAACGTATTCCGTCCTCAGGGTCATTTGAAAGAGGCGGTTAAACTGTTCTCTCCTCCAGCGCCATCAGGCGAAATAGAACCCCGATACCCCGTGTCATATTGTCGATGCTCGCTGCCGAGAGTGAAGCCAGCTCTTCCGTTAGTAAGACATTGAGATTCTCAGTCCCCACCACTACTGTCACGCTATCCGCCGGCAAGGGCGATACATCCAACGTAAACTTCTGCAGCACCCGAGCCGCCGCCGCCTTATACGTCAGCAACTTCCCCGCCACGGAATACACCGCCAGCAAAGTCCCGCTTGCGAGGTAAAAACCGAACTCGCCAATCTCATATTCTCCGTCGCCATCAAACAGCGCGGCCATCCTGAGTTGGCGCTCGCCCAGGTCTTCGTAATCGACGATGGCCACCCGTTGTCGCTCGTCACGCAAGGCCACTTCTGTGCCGTCGGGGTTGTAGCGGCCGGTGCCGCCGCCGATGTGGGTGATTTGGCCTTTGAGGCCCTGGTTCTTTGCCTGCAGCACTTCATCCAAACCTTTGGAAGTGAAGCGCACCAGGCGCGTGATTTCATCTGTCATGGCTGCGCCCTGAGGTCGTAGTCGTTAATGGTGTAGTGCTGGGCAACCCCGGCACTGTTAAGCCGAGCAACCAGCGCCAATTCCGGCAACGCGCCGTTTAGATAAAACTCGCCATCGCTTAAAGGGGCGTCGAGCACTTGCGTGAATGCAAGGTGACCTTCGGTTTCATGCACGATGGTGATCGTCGCCTGATCGCGCTCACTCTTGGCCGCATTGATACGCCGGATCAGCCGGTTGTGATCGCCGCTGGACCAACTGCGCCCGATGATCGCCTGTACGTCGAAGGTGTAAGGCACACCCAAGGGGCGTTGCTGATACCAGGCGCTGATGTTGGGAGTGAAGCCCAATGACTCCACCGCATGACTCAGCGCCTTGGGCGTACCGGCCTGGCGCTGGATTTGCCAGGACAAGGCCACGGTCAGGCGCTTTTCCGCCTCGCTGGCTTCGGCATCCCATTCGCTGACGCCGCGGTCGGCGGCCAGGTACGGGAGGAATTCGCTGGGGGTTTGAAGTGGGTTCATCAGCGCTGGAAACGGCGGCGTGACGCGCTCAAGCAATGTGCCGAAGCCCAGGTCCAGGGCCTTTTCCAGCGGTGAACTGTTGGCCGGCAACAGACTCGCGTTGGGTTCACTCATAGCGTGCGCACCTCCACCTCGACACCCGTGCAATACGGGGCCTGGAACGCGGTGCTGACAATCGGCGCCAGCGGTTCCAGGATCTGCAGTTGCGTAGCACCGGCGCTGTGGATGGCGTAGTCGATCCAGCTGGGGTCGACCCGCCCTTCCAGCCGATGGCAGGACTCTGCGTAGTCTTGCAGCAGTTTCTGCGCCGCCACTTGGGTCAGCCCCGAGTCCGGGCCGGCGTTGATCTTGGCCACCACGCGAATTTTGTAGGGTTGAATTTGAGCGCCCTGGACGGTGACAAGATCGGTTTCCGGCCTTACATCCGGCCGTGCGAAATGTCGACGTACACCGTCAAGCAAGTCCGCAGACGGCGTGCCGTCGCCCTCGCGGGAAAGCACAGTGACCATGACTTCACCCGGTGCGGTGCGTCGGGCGTTGCCGTCCTTGACCTGGGCTGCATAGCCATCCGGATCGAAGGTGTAGATGACGCTCACCACACCCGGCGTCGCGCTTTGCACTTTCACCGCCGGGCGCTCGCCAAGGGTGAACACTTCGCGGCGATACTGCATCCGCGAGCCGGCCGCCGGAGCATGGGGCGCCAGGTAGTAACGCAGGCGAGCGTCGTCGTCGCTTTCCAGGGTGGGCGGCACGGGCGGGAAAGCGGCCGGGTCACCAGGGTCGAGCACTTGGCGTTCCAGGCCCATATCGGCCAGGCGCGCATCCAGGTTGCTGCCGGTAGCCCACCACGCCAGCATCTGCTTGATGCGGGCGTTGTATTTGCGCTCGTGGGTTTGCAGACGCACGCAAAACGCTTCCAGGGCCAGGGTCAGCAGTTCGCTTTCGTTGTCGAGGCTGGCCTTGAGTTTGAGCGCACTTTGCGGCGCGCGGGTGGCGACGTAGTCGATGACAAACGTCTTGAACTCGGCCAGCAACGGTTCGAACTCATCCACCTTGATGATGGTCGGTTCCGCCAGTTGGTTCTGGCCGGGGATCAACATACTCATGTCACGACCTCGAAGGATTGTTGGCGGTTTTTCCAGGTGCCGGCAAACCGCAGTAACAGGCCGGCGCCTTGGCGGGTGGCGACGATGACCTGGGGGTCAAAATCACTGATGCCGTTATGGGTGTTGTAGAACGCCTGGGCGGCATGGCTCTGGGCGAGAATCAGCAGGTCGTCGCCGAGGTTTTGCCCGAGCAACTGCGGGATCAGCGAGCCATACAACGGACGCTTTTGCCGGGTGCCCACGGGGGTGGTCAGCGCTCGGGTGGCGCGCTGCACAAATTGCAGCCAGTCATCGACGGCTGCGCCGGTGTTCCTCTCGATTCCGAGCATGGGATGTCCTTATCGCGGGCTGATGACGCGTCCTTGATGGTCCACTACCGGGCCGCTGAAGTGAGCTCCGCCAGCATCCAGCAACAGGCTGGTGCCGCCGATTTGCAAAGTGATGCTCTGGGCATTCATGGTCAGGCTGGCAGCGCCGACTTTAATGTCGACCTGTTCACGGGAGCCGCTGACGATGGTTGGGCCGTTGACCCAGTTGAAGGTATGGCTGGCGTCGTCGTAGTCGCTTTGGGTGCCGTCTTGATGGCGACGCCTGGTCAGCGTCGCAACGCTGGAGACCGGCGGAAAGCGATCACTGTTGAGGCCGAACAGCGCCACTGACTGCATGCCGCCCTCCCCGCCACCGTAGTTAAGCAACAGGCATTGCTCGCCCACCGTTGGAATGCGGGTTTCCGTTTGCGCACCGGCGCTGGGGTTGAAAAAGCGGATCGCCGGGGTCAGCAAATCACCGTGGCTGACCTTGCAAGTGTTGCTCGCCGCGTCGACCTGCTGGCAAATGCCAATCCGGCAGAAGCTTTCAGCGCGGCGGTAAAGGTCTTCGAGTTGGGTCTCCATCTCTGCCAGGCGTTCGACGATCGGTCCCAATTGCATGCGTAACAGCGCGTCGAACATGGGCTACTCCGCCAGTGGTTTGTATTGGGCCGGGTCGTCGATGTTGGAGACGTCCCAGGTGCAGGCAAACAGCGGCTGGCCTGTAGGATCTTCAAGTAACGGCGGCCCCAGATAGAGGGTTTGAGTGAAGGAAACCGTCCAGGTGTCGTAGTCCGCATGAAGGGTGCTGCGCACAGCCGGAGCGGCGACGATATTTGCGGGCAAATCGCACTGTGCCTGGGGCAGGTCCCAACGGTTATCCAGCACAAGGTCCATGAGTTGGCTGGCCAGGTCACAGGCATCGAACGGCAATGCCCCGGGGGCGACCATGGCCCTGAGTGAAATGCTCAGCACGTGAGCCTTGCGCCCTTCGCGAGAGCGAATGCCCGGGCCATTGCCTTCGACTGTGACCTGCACACCGGTTTTTTCAGTGTCGCCCTGGAAGTCCTGATGACTGCCGACCTTGAGGTCCGGGAAGGCTGCATGCAGCGCAGCGCCCACGGCCTGGGGCAGTTGGGATGGCTTTTCGATAAGCGTCATTTTATGTAGCGTCCTTGCAACGATTACTGCGGGTCCTGGCGGGAGCCTTGGTTGATCCCGATGCGCTTGGCCGCCCACCGCTCATAAAGGCCGATAGCCACGTCGGCACCGGCCATGGCGGTCAGGCAACCAATGGCGCCGGCGGTCCAGATCGACATCCCCGCTGCGTAGCACAGCATCAGAGCCGAAACCCCGCAGACCATGCACGCCCCGGAGCGCAGGGCCAGGCGTCGGATCAGCGACCAACCGCGAGCCCCTTCCTTATCGGCGCGCCACATCTCGCCGGATACGCCGCCGATCACGGCCAATACGATGACCAGCCAGATAGGCATTTCCGCTAACGCTTGCTGTTCATTTGTCATGTCACGCCTCCTGGCTGAGCATTTAATAATCCATATTTCATTTACAGATGCTTCGATAGGTAGGCATTCCAAAAAGCCCGGTTGCCCGGGCTTTTCAGTAATGCTGTCCTCGGACTTTCGGCGCTACTGGCGCGGTACGGTCCTTTCCTCGATGTTTTTCCGACCACGATCCCTGTCTGCCGGATAACTGCTTCTGGTGCTTTACGCTGCACACCCGGGTCAGTTGCCAACCCTCTGAACCGTCAAGGCCGGTTCATCGCTGCCTGTTTTTGAAGCGTTGAAACTAAAGAGCGTCGGCATCCTTGCCGGTGTTGCCTGGCATCCCTGCCATCGCTTCGATGGCGTCCTTGCCGATGTTGCGTGCCTTCCTTGTCTTCCTTGGCAGCATCCTTGCCACCTCCACCAGGCCTTGTTGGCTGGCTTGAGATGGAGAATATGCATGTATGCATATACAGTCAATGCATCAATGCATTTATTTTTGCTGTGGAAATGCACAAATGCATTTGAGGCCTTGCCAGCATGGGGTTTGCCGGTTTTTTCGGGCCGAAAAAAAACCCGCTCATGGGCGGGTTTCGTCTTACGCGAGGGGGTTAGCGGGCGTACATGCCCCACCAGAAAACATGACCGAGGATGCTGATCTGCTCATCCTGGATATCCTGGAAGCTGTAGTCCTCATCCGGATGCTCATCACGGTTGAAGCTGCGCAGGCGAATCCCGGAAGGCAGGCGGTAGAGCTGTTTAACTCGCAGCTGGCCGTTGTGATTGATGGCATACAGATCACCATCGACGATATCGCCAATGCCGCTTTTACCGGCGTTCACGCCAACCGTGGCGCCGTCGCGCAGTACCGGCAACATGCTGTTGCCGCGTACCGTCACGCACTTGGCCTGGTCGAACTGCACGCCGTTATGCCGCAGACTGCGCTTGCCGAACCGCAGGCTGGCCTTCTCGCTTTCCTCGATGACGAATCTTCCTGATCCAGCAGCCAATTCAACCTCGCGCAGAAAGGGGATCGACACCTCGTCATCATTGACGGGGGTGTCGTCGTCCCACAGGCTTATGTCCTTGAGTTCCGAATGCATCGGGTCGCGCCCGTCATCGCGCAAGGCTCCCACCGCAGCGCGCCCGCGCAGTTGGTCGGTGCTCACGCGAAAATACTCGGCGATACGGGAGATGTGTTTATCCGACGGATCAACGATCTTGCCGCTGAGGATCCGGGACAGTGTGGATTGAGGCACGCCGGTGCGCCGATGAAGCTCCGTGGGGGAGATCCGGTCGCGATCCAGCAGCTCTCTTAAGACGATAGAAACATTGCGTTTTTGCATAACGCGGATAGTGACGGGAGTTTTTAAGGTTGGCAAATGCTAATTTGCATATTTATGCATTAAACATCCAATTGTGTTTAGCCTGAAACAAAATACTGTATATCCAGACAGTTAAATACTCACTATTATTGCGAGCGCCTGAGGTAAGACGCGGCAAATGAACAGCCTCCCTTGCTTATCGACAATTCAGGGGCTATGTATAAAACTCGTCAATCACCTAGCCAGCAACGACGGAGGTGCTCATGGCTTATTCAGCGCTAGCTGTTGCTAACGCCTTCATTGAACGCGCGAAGGAAGGCAAGGTTTCGGGCCTGACCCCGATGAAGCTGCAGAAACTGCTGTTCTATACACAGTCCTGGCATTTGCGCGAGCGAGACCAGCCCCTGATGGATGACCACTTCGCCCGCTGGCAATATGGCCCGGTCATTCCGTCGCTTTACCATGAGCTGAAATCCTACGGTAATCGCCCGGTGACCTCACTGCTCAGCAACCTGAAGCCCGACGCCGAAGACATTGTCTTCGTTACACCGAGGGTTCCGGAGAGCGATACCTATACCCATCGTTTGATTGACCGGATCATTAACAAATACGGCAAATGGTCCGGCACCCAACTGTCCAACCTGTCCCACGAGGACGGCACAGCCTGGGCCCTCAAGGGCGCCGACGGCTCCGCCATAGACTGGGAAGACATGGCAGCACTCATTCACCCAAAGAGCCGTATCCGTGAGTGAAGAACTCGACAACCTGGAACTCACCCTGCCCCCCGTGGCAGGGCCTGACCAGGACTCCCAGGCCGGTGGCGAGCAAGCCATAGGCACCGACGATGAAAGAAGCCAGAACCTCAAAGACCAGAAAGCCGAGCGGCAACTGCGCAAGAAGTATGCGGGGCGTGCGTTTTGGTTTGCTGCCTGCGGCGTGATCTTCTGGGCGGTCCTGCTGGTGTGGAATGGCTGGTCGACGTATTACTCGGGTAAAGCGCCGTTCTCGGACAATGTATTGATTGCCATCACTACGGCGACTTCAATCAACTTGTTTGCGGCGTTTCTTGGGGTGATCAGAGGGTTGTTTCCGGCCAGTGGGCGTAGATCCAAATAGTTTGGTCGTATTCACGATCTGCATCCTGCATTGAGATATGAAAAGTCAGCTCATCATCTTCCAGGCACTGACCGGATTGTTTAACGCTGCTGCAATGCCTGATTAAACCGCTAACCTGTGGCGAGGGAGCTTCTTGAGGCGACGCCGCTTTCGCGTTTTACCTGGCCGTTTGCGACCTGCGAAGGGCCGACCTCGCGTGTTAACCTTGCCTCCATCGCAAAAAATGCTGGGCCAAGCGCCCCCTTTGCCCCATCACTTTCAACGAATTTGCCTACTACCCAATGAGTAAAAACACTTCAGACCTGTCCTCCCACACCCCGATGATGCAGCAGTACTGGCGCCTGAAAAACCAGCACCCTGATCAGTTGATGTTCTATCGCATGGGCGACTTCTACGAGATCTTCTACGAAGACGCGAAGAAGGCCGCCAAGCTGCTGGACATTACCCTGACCGCGCGCGGGCAGTCGGCGGGGCAGTCGATTCCGATGTGTGGCATTCCTTATCACTCGTTGGAAGGCTACCTGGTCAAGCTGGTGAAGCTGGGCGAGTCGGTGGTGATCTGTGAACAGATCGGCGACCCGGCTACCAGTAAAGGGCCGGTGGAACGTCAAGTGGTGCGCATTATTACGCCGGGTACGGTGAGTGATGAAGCGTTGCTGGATGAGCGTCGCGATAACCTGATCGCTGCGGTGTTGGGCGATGAGCGTCTGTTCGGCCTGTCGGTGCTGGATATCACCAGCGGCAACTTCAGCGTGCTGGAGATCAAGGGCTGGGAGAACCTGCTGGCGGAGCTGGAGCGTATCAACCCGGTGGAGTTGTTGATCCCGGATGATTGGCCCAAGGACTTGCCGGCGGAGAAACGTCGTGGGACCAAGCGGCGTGCACCGTGGGATTTCGAGCGTGATTCGGCGCTGAAAAGTCTGTGCCAGCAGTTTTCGGTGCAAGACCTTAAAGGTTTTGGCTGTGAAACGCTGACCCTGGCCATCGGCGCTGCTGGCTGCCTGCTCAGCTACGCGAAGGAAACCCAGCGCACCGCCCTGCCCCACTTGCGCAGCCTGCGTCATGAACGCCTGGACGATACCGTGGTGCTCGATGGCGCCAGCCGTCGCAACCTGGAATTGGATACCAACCTGGCCGGCGGGCGCGATAACACCCTGCAATCGGTGGTCGACCGCTGCCAGACCGCGATGGGCAGTCGCTTGCTGACCCGTTGGCTGAACCGTCCGCTGCGGGACTTGACCGTGCTGCAAGCGCGTCAAACCTCTATTACCTGCCTGCTCGATGGCTATCGCTTTGAAAAGCTGCAGCCGCAACTCAAAGAAATCGGTGATATCGAGCGTATCCTGGCGCGGATCGGCCTGCGCAATGCACGACCCCGCGACCTGGCGCGCCTTCGTGATGCCTTGAGCGCCCTGCCGCAGTTGCAACTGGCAATGACTGAGTTGGATACGCCTCACTTGCAACAGCTGGCGGTGACTGCCGGCACTTACCCGGACCTCGCGGCGCTGCTGGAAAAAGCCATCATCGACAACCCGCCCGCGATCATCCGTGATGGCGGCGTGTTGAAAACCGGCTACGACAGCGAGCTGGATGAGCTGCAGTCCCTGAGCGAAAACGCCGGCCAGTTCCTGATCGACCTGGAAGCCCGCGAAAAAGCCCGCACCGGTCTGGCTAACCTGAAGGTGGGCTACAACCGCGTGCATGGCTACTTTATTGAGTTGCCGAGCAAGCAAGCGGAGTCGGCGCCTATCGATTATCAACGCCGCCAGACGCTCAAGGGTGCCGAGCGTTTTATCACCCCAGAGCTCAAGGAGTTCGAAGACAAGGCGCTGTCAGCCAAAAGCCGCGCCCTGGCCCGGGAAAAGATGCTTTACGAAGCCTTGCTCGAGGATTTGATCAGCCGTTTGGCGCCATTGCAGGACACTGCGGCCGCCCTGGCGGAGCTGGATGTACTGAGCAACCTCGCCGAACGAGCGCTGAACCTTGACCTGAACTGCCCACGGTTTGTCAGCGAGCCATGCATGCGCATTGTGCAAGGTCGCCACCCGGTGGTGGAGCAGGTATTGACCACGCCATTCGTCGCCAACGACCTGTCGCTGGACGACGATACCCGCATGTTGGTGATCACCGGTCCGAACATGGGTGGTAAATCCACCTATATGCGCCAGACCGCGTTGATCGTGTTGTTGGCCCATATCGGCAGCTTTGTGCCGGCGGCCAGTTGCGAGCTGTCCCTGGTGGACCGCATCTTCACGCGGATCGGCTCCAGTGATGACCTTGCGGGTGGCCGTTCGACCTTTATGGTGGAAATGAGCGAGACCGCCAACATCCTGCACAACGCCACCGAGCGCAGTCTGGTGCTGATGGACGAAGTGGGTCGCGGCACCAGCACCTTCGACGGCCTGTCCCTGGCTTGGGCGGCGGCCGAACGCCTGGCGCATTTGCGCGCTTATACACTGTTTGCCACGCACTACTTCGAACTCACGGTGTTGCCGGAAAGCGAGCCACTGGTGGCCAACGTGCATCTCAATGCCACCGAGCACAATGAGCGCATCGTGTTCCTGCACCATGTGCTGCCAGGGCCAGCGAGCCAGAGCTATGGCTTGGCCGTAGCACAGTTGGCCGGCGTGCCGAATGACGTGATTACTCGCGCCCGCGAACACCTCAGCCGCCTGGAAACCACAGCCCTGCCCCATGAAACCGTGGTCGCCAGCCCTGCCAAGGCCAGCAAGAAAACCGCCGCGCCGCACCAGAGCGATATGTTCGCCAGCCTGCCCCATCCGGTGCTGGATGAGTTGGCAAAGCTTGATCTGGATGACTTGACGCCGCGTAAAGCGCTCGAAATGTTATATGCACTGAAGACTCGGATATAACGCAGACGCTTGCAAGCTGATAGAATCTCGCGCGGTTTGGGATGCTGCGGGCTTTTAGCCTGGTCCGCAGACTATCGCTCTCAAACCTCGCGAACCCCACCACAAGGGGTTTCGCTGCCGCCGCCTGAGGAGAAAATTAGAAATGACCTTCGTCGTCACCGACAACTGCATCAAGTGCAAGTACACCGACTGCGTAGAAGTGTGTCCGGTGGACTGCTTCTACGAAGGCCCGAACTTCCTGGTTATTCACCCGGATGAGTGCATCGACTGCGCCCTGTGTGAACCAGAATGCCCGGCCGTCGCGATTTTCTCCGAGGACGAAGTGCCTGCGGAGATGCAGGAGTTTATTCAGCTGAACGTCGAGTTGGCGGAAATCTGGCCGAATATCACCGAGCGCAAAGACCCGATGCCCGATGCAGCGGAGTGGGATGGCAAAAAAGGTAAGATTGCAGACCTCGAACGCTGATAGCGTCGCCGCCCCCAAAAGGCCCCTTGCGGGCCTTTTTGCGTTTCTGATGGGAGCGTTTTTACTTTTCTACAGGCGAAAAAAGGGGCGGTATGACCCGCCCACATTTTTTCCCTAGTCCCTGTATTCCTTTTCATCATCCTGATGAATCGCATCCTGCGACGTTCCTTCAAACCATCGTTCCTTGATGGCTGTGTCAATCCGTGGACACAGGGCTGATGTTAGAGGGTTCGAAGATAAGTTCAACGCGACCCGGTTCGATCGACTGGCACGCTCTGACACCTAAACACAGATAAATAAGTCTTGTTTTTCAATGAGATGAAAAAAGTCTCAAAAAAATCGAGACGTCCATGCATGATAAAAAAACCGATCGCTTACGCAAAGGTAAGCAAATGCTTACACGCACAATTGCGGAAAAGGGCAATAAGCCTCATTGCCCCCACCGCTTACTGTTGAAAGGCATCAGTCGTCACTGACAGTAATGGTCGGCATCGCCGGCGCAGCAGCTTCCTGCAAGACAATTCTCGCGCCGACATGCCGGGCCAGTTCCTGGTAGATCATCGCGACCTGCCCGTCCGGTTCGGACGCCACGGTTGGTTTGCCACCATCTGCCTGTTCACGAATGCCCATCGCCAGCGGCAACGAAGCGAGCAGCTCGACACCGTATTGGGTCGCGAGCTTTTCGCCCCCACCTTCACCGAACAGATGCTCGGCATGACCGCAGTTGGAGCAGATGTGCACCGCCATGTTTTCCACGACGCCGAGCACAGGGATATTGACTTTGCGGAACATCTCGACGCCTTTCCTGGCGTCCAGCAGCGCGAGGTCCTGAGGCGTGGTGACGATCACCGCACCGGCCACCGGCACTTTTTGCGCCAGGGTCAGCTGGATGTCGCCGGTGCCTGGCGGCATGTCGATCACCAGGTAATCGAGGTCGCCCCAGGCGGTCTGTGTGACCAATTGCAGCAACGCCCCGGAAACCATCGGCCCGCGCCAGACCATCGGCGTGTTGTCATCGGTAAGAAAGGCCATGGACATCACTTCCACACCGAGCGACTCGATGGGTACAAACCATTTCTGATCCTTGACCTTCGGCCGCGTGCCTTCGGCGATGCCGAACATCACGCCTTGGCTTGGGCCGTAGATATCGGCGTCGAGAATCCCCACCCGCGCGCCTTCGCGGGCCAGGGCCAGGGCCAGGTTGGCCGCGGTGGTGGATTTGCCCACACCACCCTTGCCGGAGGCCACCGCCACCACGTTCTTGACGTTGGCCAGGCCCGGGATCTGCGCCTGGGCCTTGTGCGGGGCGATCACGCATTGGATATCGACCTTGGCCGAACCCACGCCGTCGATGCCCTCAATGGCCATTTGGAGCATCTGCGCCCAGCCGCGTTTGAACAAGCCTGCGGCATAGCCCAGTTGCATCTGTACCGACACCTGGTCGCCCTGGACCTCGATGCTGCGCACACAACCGGCACTGACCGGGTCCTGGTTCAAATAAGGATCGGTGTACTGGCGAAGAACGGCTTCCACCGCTGCGCGATTGACGGCGCTCATGGGCTACTCCCGAAAAAAGACTGACTGAAACAGGCGGCTATCCTAACCGTTCCGGCGGTTGAACGGCACGCTTTCGAGGTTCCGGAAGATTCTGAAACAGCGTCACGGGGTGAAATAAATTTCCCGGCGCTTTATAGTGGCCGACCTCCGTTTCATCAAGTAGCCGAGCCCCATGTCCGAGCCACGCAAGATCCTCGTCACCAGCGCCCTGCCCTATGCCAATGGTTCCATCCATCTTGGCCATATGCTTGAGTACATCCAGACCGATATGTGGGTGCGCTTCCAGAAGCATCGCGGCAATCAATGCATTTATGTCTGCGCGGACGACGCCCACGGTTCGGCCATCATGTTGCGCGCCGAAAAGGAAGGTATCACCCCGGAACAACTGATCGCCAACGTGCAGGCTGAACACAGCGCCGACTTTGCCGAGTTCCTGGTGAACTTCGACAACTTCCATTCGACCCACTCCGACGAAAACCGCGAGTTGTCGAGCCAGATCTACCTGCGGTTGAAGGAAGCCGGGCACATCGACCAACGTTCGGTGACCCAGTATTTCGACCCGGAAAAGAAGATGTTCCTGGCCGACCGCTTCATCAAGGGCACCTGCCCCAAATGCGGCACCGAAGACCAGTACGGCGACAACTGCGAAAAATGCGGCGCGACCTACGCACCGACCGACCTGAAGGATCCCAAGTCGGCGATCTCCGGTGCCACTCCGGTGCTCAAGGACTCGCAGCACTTCTTCTTCAAGCTCCCGGATTTCCAGCAAATGCTGCAAACCTGGACGCGCAGCGGTACCTTGCAGGACGCCGTGGCCAACAAACTCTCCGAATGGCTCGACAGTGGCCTGCAGCAGTGGGACATCTCCCGCGACGCGCCATACTTCGGCTTCGAGATCCCGGGCGAGCCGGGCAAGTACTTCTATGTATGGCTGGACGCGCCGATCGGCTACATGGCCAGCTTCAAGAACCTGTGCGACCGCACCCCGGAGCTGGACTTCGACGCGTTCTGGGGCAAGGACTCCACTGCCGAGCTGTACCACTTCATCGGCAAGGACATCGTCAACTTCCACGCGCTGTTCTGGCCGGCGATGCTTGAAGGCTCGGGCTACCGCAAGCCGACCGGCATTGCCGTGCACGGCTACCTGACGGTGAACGGGCAGAAAATGTCCAAGTCCCGTGGCACCTTTATCAAGGCGCGCACCTACCTGGACCACCTGTCGCCTGAATACCTGCGCTACTACTACGCATCCAAGCTGGGCCGGGGTGTCGACGACCTGGACCTGAACCTGGAAGACTTCGTACAGAAGGTCAACTCGGATCTGGTGGGTAAAGTCGTCAACATCGCCAGCCGTTGCGCCGGGTTTATCCACAAGGGCAACGCCGGTGTACTGGTAGCCGAGAACGCCGCACCGGAACTGACCGACGCCTTCCTGGCCGCCGCACCAAGCATCGCCGACGCCTATGAGGCCCGCGACTTCGCCCGCGCCATGCGCGAAATCATGGGCCTGGCCGACCGTGCCAACGCCTGGATCGCCGACAAGGCCCCGTGGTCGCTGAACAAGCAGGAAGGCAAGGAAGCTGAGGTTCAGGCTATCTGCGCCACCGGCGTCAATCTGTTCCGCCAGTTGGTGATCTTCCTCAAGCCGGTGCTGCCATTGCTGGCCGCCGATGCCGAGGCGTTCCTGAATGTGGCGCCGCTGACCTGGAACGATCACGCCACCTTGCTCGGTAATCATCAGTTGAACGCGTTCAAGCCCTTGATGACCCGCATTGACCCGGTGAAAGTCCAGGCCATGACCGATGCTTCGAAGGAAGACCTGGTCGCCAGCCAGACCGATACCGGCCAATCTGCGCCTGCGGGCAATGGCGAACTGGCCAAGGACCCGATTTCTCCGGAAATCGATTTCGACGCCTTTGCCGCCGTGGACCTGCGCGTAGCACTGATTATCAAGGCCGAAGCCGTGGAGGGCGCCGACAAGTTGCTGCGCCTGACATTGGATATCGGTGACGAACAGCGCAACGTGTTCTCCGGGATCAAGAGCGCTTACCCGGACCCGTCCAAGCTCGATGGGCGCCTGACCATGATGATCGCCAACCTCAAGCCACGGAAAATGAAGTTTGGCATTTCCGAAGGCATGGTGATGGCGGCGGGCCCTGGCGGCGAAGAAATCTACCTGCTGAGCCCCGACAGCGGCGCCAAGCCGGGCCAACGCATCAAGTAATCCCTGCAAAATGCCCCGCTATTGCCACGGCGGGGCTTTTCAGCTTGCCCACCTCCCTGGGCCGGGCGTAAACGCTATGATCACAGCATGAACCTCATTCAACGTATCGACGCGCTGCTGCCGCAGACTCAATGCGGCAAGTGCGGGCACCCGGGTTGCAAGCCTTATGCAGAAGGCATCGCCAGGGGCGAGGCCATCAACAAGTGCCCGCCCGGTGGGCAGGAAACTATCGCCGGGCTTGCGCAACTGCTGCACCTGCCAGTGCTGGACCTGGACACCAGCCGCGGGGAAGCGCCCGCGCAGATTGCCTATATCCGTGAGGCCGAATGCATCGGTTGTACCAAATGCATCCAGGCTTGCCCGGTGGACGCCATTGTGGGCGCCGCCAAGCTGATGCACACCGTGATTACCGACGAGTGCACCGGTTGCGACCTCTGTGTCGCCCCCTGCCCCGTCGACTGTATCGAGATGCGTGCGCTCGCTGACGTACTGCCTATCGTGGGCGGCTTGGCAGGCACCGATGACGAGCGGCGTGAACGCGACCTCAAACGTGATCGGGCGCGACGGCGTTTCGAACAACGCAACGCCCGCCTGCAACGTGAGGAAGCCTGCAAGCTCGCCGAACGCCTGACACGGGCCAAACGCGCAGCTGCGGTGGAAACGACACAGGTCAATAATCATCAGGCCGCTCAGGACGCCGCGATCAAGCAGGCCAAAATCAGCGTCACCATGAGTCGCGCTCAATTGCACAAATCGTTGAAGGCGTTTGGGCATCCCCCGACCTTTGAGCAACAGTCGCAATTGATTATGCTGCAACGGCAGTTCGAGGCTTGCGAACAGGCGCTTGCCGCGCTGGAGGCCAACAGTGCGCCGCCGACAACGCCCCCCAAGAGCGTTGACCTCAAGCGTGCAAAGATCCAACTGGCCATGCGCCGAGCCGAGTTGAAAAAGGCCCAGGCCGAGCAGGCTGGCGAGCAGCAACTGGCAGCCTTGAGCGCTGCGTTGAACGCCGCCGAGCAGACGCTGCAGGATGCCGAGGCCAACACCGACGCCTGAACCTGCGCTTTGCATTGCTAACATCACGTCGACCGTCAGCAAGGAAACGTCCGCCCCTATGAATGCCGCAAAACGCCTGGAAATCTTCCGCAGGTTTCATGAAGACAATCCGGAACCGAAAACCGAACTGGCCTACTCCTCCCCTTTCGAATTACTGATTGCGGTGATCCTGTCAGCCCAATCCACGGACGTCGGTGTCAACAAGGCCACGGCGAAGCTGTATCCCGTGGCCAATACCCCGGCCGCGATTTACGCCCTGGGTGTGGAAGGTTTGTCCGAGTACATCAAGACCATCGGCCTGTATAACAGCAAGGCCAAGAATGTGATCGAAACGTGCCGCCTGCTGGTAGAGCTGCATGGTGGTGAAGTCCCGAAAACGCGCGAAGCCCTGGAAGCCTTGCCAGGGGTGGGCCGCAAAACGGCCAACGTGGTACTCAATACCGCATTCCGGCAGTTGACCATGGCTGTGGATACGCACATCTTCCGGGTCAGTAACCGAACCGGCATTGCGCGGGGCAAAAATGTGGTCGAGGTGGAAAAGCAACTGATGAAGTTCGTGCCCAAGCCGTATTTGCTCGACTCCCATCATTGGCTGATCCTGCATGGGCGCTACGTTTGCCAGGCTCGCAAGCCCCGCTGCGGCAGCTGTCGCATCGAAGATCTGTGTGAATACAAGGACAAGACGTCCGACGATTGAGCGACCATTGATTTTTTTGATCAGTCGATTGAAAAAATCTTTTTTACCCGTTCGCCGATTATCGCTATAAGGAGCCCCAATGGCAGTCTTAGCCCGGAGTTAATCTTATGAGCGCTGGCAAAGAACAACTGGAAGTGGAAGACGACCTCGCTGAGTCGGATGAGGACGCGGTAGAGACACCTGTAGAGGTAGCCAAGACCAATTTGAGCAAACGTCGCACTATCGACAATCTTCTGGAAGAGCGACGCTTGCAAAAACAGCTGGCCGATTACGACTTCGATCTGTGATCGATGCGTGAACGACCGGAAGCCTCCCTGACGGAGGCTTTTTTCTGCCGGATACACGGGTTTTGAGTGGTGCAACGTCCTCCTACACCAAGCCGTTGCGCTGGGCCAACTCGATCAGGTCCACAAGGGAGCGGGCATTGAGCTTGAGTAGCAGGCGAGTCTTGTAGGTACTGACGGTTTTGTTACTGAGGAACATGCCGTCGGCAATCTCCTTGTTGGTTTTGCCACGTGCCAGTTGCTGCAGCACCATCATCTCTCGCCCCGACAAGCGTTCAACCATTTCAGCTTCGCTGGCATTGCCCATGGTTGAACGCACTGAATTGAGCGCCTGGTTCGGGAAGTAGCTGTAGCCTGAGAGCACCGCCTTGATGGCGCTCAACAACTCGGTAAGATCCTGCTGCTTGCAGACATAGCCGGCCGCCCCTGCCTGCATGCAGCGCATGGAAAAATGGCCAGGGGCCTGGGACGTCAGCACCAGCACCTTGAACGATATGGCTTGCTTGGTTGAAGCCAACCGGCAAATCACCTCCAGGCCGTCGAGCTTGGGGATTCCGATATCCAGTATCACAATATCCGGCATGTGTTCCCGTGCAAGTTGCAACGCATCGACACCGTTATCGGTCTCGGCAACGACCTCATAACCATGACGCTCCATTAGCATGCGCACAGCAAGACGAATGACGGGATGATCATCCACGATCAGCACTTTATTCATGAGAAAGTCCAATTTCGCTGTTCGAATTATTTAGAGCAAACACAATAGCCTAGTCGATTACTAGTTGGCATAGCATTCCACCCCGAGCAACGGCAGGGAGAGACCCAACCCACAGGAAGATAGGAATTAGCCTACAAAAAATCGCAAACTTAGATGTATAGGGCTTTATGGATGCTTTCAGACTTTTCTCGACGCGCACATATTTTGAGTGAAATGTCCTTGGCATAAGCCTATGAAGGTAAACGCACCGCACAAGACTTTCAGGAAATACCCCTTGCCTGGAGCCTGGCTGCACGCAGAACGACAAGGAAAGCCCGTCTGTATTAGTTCCATTTAACATATTTATAGATTTCCATAATTCCTACAGAAGATTCAACGAATAACCTCGCTTTTGCAGTTACATGAGTGAATTTTCTGTCAGACATAGTTCCTTAGCAGATGTAAAAAATCATTCAGCGTTAAAAACAAAACGCAAAAAAGTAAAACAACCAGTAAAGTTTCAGAAAAAACACACTCAAGCACCCGCTAAACACTGATAAACATCATTGCCCTATTTATGTTCATCCAATAATAAACAAGCAAAAAAAATGGCCCCTTGGATAAGGGGCCATTTTTCACAACCGAGGCAACACTCAGAACAACGAGCGGCCCTTGTTGGCAGCAATCCGCATACGCAGGGCGTTCAGCTTGATGAAGCCCGCCGCATCCGCCTGGTTGTAGGCGCCACCGTCTTCTTCAAACGTCGCAATGTTGGAGTCGAACAGCGACTCATCGGATTTACGACCCGTGACGATCACGTTGCCCTTGTAGAGTTTCAGGCGCACAACGCCGTTCACGTGGGCCTGGGAGGCGTCGATCATCTGTTGCAGCATCAGACGCTCAGGGCTCCACCAGTAACCGGTGTAGATCAGGCTGGCGTACTTGGGCATCAGCTCGTCTTTAAGGTGGGCGACTTCACGGTCCAGGGTGATGGATTCGATGGCACGGTGAGCACGCAGCATGATGGTGCCGCCCGGGGTTTCATAGCAGCCGCGGGACTTCATGCCCACATAGCGGTTCTCGACGATGTCGAGACGGCCGATACCATGCTGGCCACCGATACGGTTGAGGGTCGCCAGCACGGTGGCCGGAGACATTTCAACGCCGTCCAACGCGACGATGTCGCCGTTGCGGTAAGTCAGTTCCAGATACTGTGGCTTGTCTGGAGCGTTCTCCGGGGAGACGGTCCATTTCCACATGTCTTCTTCGTGCTCGGTCCAGGTGTCTTCCAGCACGCCGCCCTCATAGGAGATGTGCAGCAGGTTGGCGTCCATCGAGTACGGCGACTTCTTCTTGCCATGACGCTCGATCGGGATCGCGTGCTTTTCAGCGTAATCCATCAGCTTTTCACGGGAGAGCAGGTCCCATTCACGCCAAGGGGCGATCACTTTTACCCCTGGCTTGAGTGCATAGGCACCCAGTTCGAAACGCACCTGGTCGTTGCCCTTGCCAGTGGCGCCGTGGGAAATGGCATCAGCGCCGGTTTCGTTGGCGATCTCGATCAGACGTTTGGCGATCAGCGGACGTGCGATGGAGGTACCCAGCAGGTACTCACCTTCGTAGACAGTGTTGGCGCGAAACATCGGGAATACGAAATCGCGGACGAACTCTTCGCGCAGGTCGTCAATGTAGATCTCTTTCACGCCCATGGCTTGCGCCTTGGCACGTGCAGGTTCGACCTCTTCGCCCTGACCCAGGTCAGCGGTGAAGGTCACCACCTCACAGTTATAAGTATCCTGCAGCCACTTGAGGATCACCGAAGTGTCCAGGCCGCCGGAATACGCGAGAACGACCTTGTTTACGTCGGCCATGCCATCACTCCACGGGGTTGTACGGAAAGGCAACGATTCTACCGATCAAAACCGCGAAATTACAGGGGCGCGACAGCAAATGAAGATAAAGCGACAGATTATGTCGAGTGGGCGACCGATGGTCGCACCTACGAGGTAGCCGCCGGGTTGCTCGGTACCGTGGCTTGGGATGCCGGTTTCTCGGGGGCAGCGACCCGCTCAAGCTGGATATTCACACGGCGGTTGCGGGCGCGGTTGGCGGCACTGGTGTTGGGTGCCAGAGGGTAGCTCTCGCCGTGGAAACGCAGGGTGATCTGCGATTCCTGAATGCCATTGGCCTTGAAGTAATCCATCACCGCCAGGGCGCGGCGGCGCGAGACGTCGCGATTGGTCAGGCGATTGCCACTGTTATCCGAGTGGCCGTTCAACTCGACATGATTGACGGTAGGGTCGGCCTTCATGAACGCAAGAATCACAGACAGCTTCTTCCTGGCGGCAGCGTCCAGCTCAATGCCGCCACCGGGGAATCCGACTTCAGTCTGCTTGACCTGATCGTAATTCATGGGCAACAGCTTGGCAGTGCACGACTGATAGTCGCTGTAAGCCTTGCTGAACCTCACCGGCAGCAGACGCACCTCCGAGTACCCGCCCTCGCGCGCGTAATGCCGTACGGTCGGGCTGCGCCCCTCAAGCAATCCAGTGAACAGGCGCCCGGCCTGGGCCTGGGAGCTATTGAACAGTACGTCGCCACTGCCGACACGTACCGCCCCGAGGTTGATATCGCCTCGGCCCGGCTGCCAGGGCGCAGCGGCGGCCAACAAGGTTGCCGAGCCTGCGCCAAACGCACCGTTATAGGCTTTCAGGCGAAACGTCGCCTGCTCGCCGGCCCGGCGCACGAACTCCCCGGAACCAAAGTCGGTGATCGGCTGCGTCAGGCGGCACTCGAACTGGTCGCCCTCTACCTTCCACTCAATATTCTCCAGACGGGTCTGGAACGTGAGGGCCATAGCGGGCAGGCTGGCGAACACACTGAGCAGGGCTAGATAATGCTGGCGCACGGGAGGCTCCACTGGTTTCTACAACACTTCAAAGCGTCATACATCGTTAGGGCATACCCGGGGATATCGGTCGCATCCGGCAAAACTTGATAGCGAGTGCCTGCAAGAGTCTTTTCCGGTAGCATTCCCACCAGATTGACCCGCCTGGAATCCCCAATGTCCGACCGCCTGACCCTGCTGCGTCCCGACGACTGGCATATTCATCTTCGCGATGGTGCTGCGTTACCCCAAACCGTGGCCGATGTGGCGCGCACGTTTGGCCGTGCCATCATCATGCCTAACCTGGTACCTCCGGTGCGCAATGCCGCAGAAGCCGACGCCTATCGCCAGCGTATTCTCGCTGCACGACCGGCCGGCAGCCGCTTTGAACCGTTGATGGTGCTCTACCTGACCGACCGCACCCAGCCTGAAGAGATTCGCCAGGCCAAGGCTAGCGGCTTCGTCCACGCTGCCAAGCTCTATCCGGCCGGCGCGACCACCAACTCTGATTCCGGCGTGACCAGTATCGACAAGATCCTGCCGGCGATCGAAGCCATGGCCGAAGTTGGTATGCCGTTGCTGATCCATGGGGAAGTGACCCGTGGCGATGTGGATGTTTTCGATCGCGAGAAAATCTTCATCGACGAACACATGCGTCGTGTGGTCGAGTTGTTCCCGACTTTAAAGGTAGTGTTCGAGCACATCACCACCGCCGATGCCGTGCAGTTCGTCACCGAAGCTTCGGCTAACGTTGGCGCGACCATCACCGCTCACCACCTGCTCTACAACCGCAACCACATGTTGGTGGGCGGAATTCGGCCGCACTTCTATTGCCTGCCGATCCTCAAGCGCAACACTCACCAGGTGGCACTGCTGGATGCCGCCACCAGCGGCAGCCCGAAGTTCTTCCTGGGCACCGACTCGGCGCCCCACGCCCAGCACGCCAAGGAAGCCGCATGCGGTTGTGCCGGATGCTACACGGCGTTTGCCGCCATCGAGCTGTATGCCGAAGCATTCGAACAGCGCAATGCCCTGGACAAACTCGAAGGTTTTGCCAGCCTCAATGGTCCGCGTTTCTACGGCCTGCCGGCGAATACCGACCGCATTACCCTGGTCCGTGAAGATTGGACCGCCCCCGCCAGCCTGCCGTTTGGCGAGCTGACCGTTATCCCGCTGCGCGCCGGTGAAACACTGCGCTGGCGCCTGCTGGAGGAAAGCAAGTGAGTGAAGACCATTACGATGACGAACAAGAGCACAGTGGCGGCGGCTCGCGCCACCCGATGGCCGAGCGTTTTCGCGGTTATCTGCCGGTTGTCATCGACGTAGAAACCGGTGGCTTCAACTGCGCCACCGACGCCCTGCTGGAAATCGCCGCAACCACCATCGGCATGGACGAACAGGGTTTCGTGTTCCCGGAACACACCCACTTCTTCCGTGTCGAGCCGTTCGAAGGCGCCAATATCGAAGCCGCGGCCCTGGAGTTCACCGGGATCAAGCTCGACCACCCGCTGCGCATGGCCGTCAGTGAAGAAGCAGCACTGACCGATATCTTCCGTGGCGTGCGCAAGGCGCTGAAGGCCAATGGCTGCAAACGCGCGATCCTGGTCGGCCATAACAGCAGCTTCGACTTGGGCTTCCTGAATGCCGCCGTGGCGCGCCTGGACATGAAGCGCAACCCGTTTCACCCGTTCTCAAGCTTCGACACTGCCACCCTTGCAGGCCTGGCGTATGGCCAGACCGTACTGGCCAAAGCCTGCCAGGCAGCGGGTATCGACTTTGATGGTCGTGAAGCCCACTCGGCGCGCTACGACACCGAAAAGACCGCCGACCTGTTCTGTGGCATCGTCAACCGCTGGAAACAGATGGGTGGCTGGGAAGACTTCAACGACTGAGCCTGCACCGCCCCTCCCATAAAAAAACCGGCCTTTCAGGCCGGTTTTTTTGTACCTCGACGCAGGCTTACAGCTTGCCGGCGTTCTCGGTCAGGTAAGCGGCAACGCCTTCTGGCGAAGCGTTCATGCCTTTGTCGCCTTTTTTCCAGTTGGCAGGGCAGACTTCACCGTGCTCTTCGTGGAATTGCAGGGCGTCAACCAGGCGGATCAGCTCTTCCATGTTACGGCCCAGCGGCAGGTCGTTGATGATCTGCGAACGCACGACGCCCTTGTCGTCGATCAGGAACGCGCCACGGAAAGCGACGCCGCCTTCAGACTCAACGTCGTAGGCCTTGGCGATGTCGTGCTTCATGTCGGCAGCCATGGTGTATTTGACTTTGCCGATGCCGCCGTCGTTGATGGCGGTGTTGCGCCAGGCGTTGTGGGTGAAATGGGAGTCGATGGACACGGCAACCACTTCTACGTTGCGCGCCTTGAAATCGTCCATGCGGTGGTCCAGGGCGATCAGCTCCGAAGGGCAGACGAAAGTGAAGTCCAGCGGGTAGAAGAATACCAGGCCGTATTTGCCTTTGATGGCTTCAGACAGTTTGAAGCTGTCTACGATTTCGCCATTGCCGAGGACGGCTGGAACGTCAAAATCCGGGGCTTGTTTACCGACGAGTACGCTCATTGGATATCTCCTGATATAGGGGGTGACGATTGAAGTAAAAGGACCGGTCGAGTCTGCCTGTGGAAGCAGACAGAAATATGACGCAATCACGCTTCGTGAAGACCGACCATCATACACCGAAAAAACCGTTCGTCAGCGCACGGGCAATTCCTCTCGGATTGCTGCTGAAACTATTTTGACAATCATTCTCGTTAACATTAAGATCCATCGCACTTAAGCCATAAACCCGCGACGGTTCTCACTTATGTATGTCTGCCTCTGCACTGGCGTCACCGACGGACAAATCCGCGAAGCGATCTACGAAGGTTGCTGCAGCTACAAAGAAGTGCGTGAAACCACGGGCGTTGCCAGCCAGTGCGGCAAATGCGCCTGCCTCGCCAAGCAAGTGGTACGGGAAACCCTGACGCAGCTGCAAACAGCCCAGGCCGCGATCCCCTACTCGACAGAATTTACACACGCCTGATAGGCATGTTTTAAAGAGCCGGACCTTGTGTCCGGTTTTTTTATGCCTGTAATTCAATTAGTTAGCGCCAAGACGCGGAACACAAACATTCTTATTCCGATTAATTTTCATTTATTATTCAATAACTTAGGTTTGACACTGGGATTTTCACCGCTCAGACTCCCCCTTATACACAGCTATTACAGGGCAGGACCCCAGTCATGAAAGGCGACATCTCAGTCATCCAGCAACTCAACAAAATCCTTGCCAATGAACTGGTCGCGATCAATCAGTACTTCCTGCATGCGCGCATGTACGACGATTGGGGCCTGGAAAAGCTCGGCAAGCGTGAATACAAAGAATCGATCAAGGCCATGAAGGACGCCGACGCGCTGATCAAGCGCATCCTGTTCCTGGAAGGTCTGCCGAACGTGCAGGACCTGGGCAAGCTGAACATCGGCGAGCACACTCAGGAAATGATCGGCAGTGACCTGGGCTTTGAGCGCAAAAGCCACAGCGACATCAAGGTAGCGATTGCCCACTGTGAGACCAAAGGCGATTTCGGCAGCCGTGAGCTGCTGGAAGACATCCTGGAAGACCAGGAAGAGCATATCGACTGGCTGGAAACCCAGTTGGGCCTGATAGACAAGGTCAGCCTGGAGAACTACCTGCAATCGCAGATGGGTGAATAACCCCTACATACAAAAAAGCCCCGCTCTCGTCAGAGAAGCGGGGCTTTTTATTGCAGGTCAATCAAGCTTCAGTCTTGGCTGCCGCTTTTTCCGCTGCGTCTTTGATCAGCGCTTGCAGCGAACCATCGGCTGCCATTTCAGTGATGATATCGCTGCCGCCAACCAGCTCACCGGCTACCCACAGTTGCGGGAAAGTCGGCCAGTTAGCGTATTTAGGCAGGTTGGCGCGAATTTCCGGATTCTGCAGGATATCCACGTAGGCGAACTTCTCGCCACACGCCATGATGGCCTGGGAGGCTTTTGCGGAAAAACCGCACTGAGGAGCGTTAGGCGCGCCCTTCATGTAGAGCAGAATGGTGTTGTTGGCAATCTGGTCTTTGATCGTTTCGATGATATCCATGGAACACCTCGGCTGGAACTTTGCGACTCACAGGTCGGCACGGTGGCGCATTGTAACGCAAAATCCCAGCGCAGTGCTCGGGCACCTCACGCAGCCGCCACTTGCACCGGCACCCCATTGAGCGCCGCATTACCCGATAACTCATCCAGTTGCCGCTCGTCGGTCAAGTCATTCGCACTCGCACCCGGCTGGCCGCTTGCGATGCTCATCTGCACGCCCGGACGATCATGACCCCAACCGTGAGGCAGGCTGACCACACCCGGCATCATGTCCGTGCTGGCCACGACTTCCACTTCGATCATGCCGATGCGCGAACTCACTCGCACTCGCTGACCATCGCTCAACTGCCGACTGGCCAGATCGTCGGGGTGCATCAACAGTTGATGGCGCGGCTTGCCCTTCACCAGTCGGTGATAGTTATGCATCCACGAATTATTGCTGCGCACATGACGGCGACCAATCAGCAGCAGTTCGTCCACCGCAGGCACCGGTTGCGCGGCAAAACGCGACAGGTCCGCCAGGATCACCGGCGGTGCCGCCTGCACCTTGCCATCGGCGGTTTTCAGCCGCGCGCCCAGGTTTGGCTGGAGCGGGCCCAGGTCTACGCCGTGGGGGTGATCGGCCAGCATCGCCACCGACAGCTTATGTACAGACGCATCACCATAAGTGCCGGCGCGCAGCCCGAAATCGATCATTTGCGCGGGCGGCATTGTGGGTTTGAGTGACACGCCGGTCTGCGCCGCAAAGGCTTTGGCCAAGCCGACGAAAATTTCCCAATCGTGCAGCGCGCCTGCGGGTTTGGGCAGGATCGCGCGGTTGAAGCGCGTGACGTTGCGCACCGCGAACATGTTGAAGGTGGTGTCGTAGTGGTCATTTTCCAATGCCGATGTGGACGGCAGGATCAGGTCGGCATAACGCGTGGTTTCGTTGATGTAGAGATCGACACTGACCATGAACTCCAACCCATCCAGCGCCTGCTCCAGTTGACGGCCATTGGGCGTCGACAGGACCGGGTTGCCGGCCACCGTCACCAGGGCGCGGATTTGCCCTTCACCTTCGGTGAGCATTTCTTCGGCCAAGGCTGACACCGGCAGTCCCCCGCCGTACTCGGGACGCCCGGACACGCGGCTCTGCCAGCGATTGAAATGCCCACCGCCAGTCGACGCCACCAGGTCCACCGCTGGTGTGGTGCACAACGCACCTCCCACCCGATCCAGGTTGCCGGTCACCAGGTTGATCAACTGCCCCAGCCAATGACACAACGTGCCGAACGCCTGGGTCGAGACGCCCATGCGTCCGTAGCACACCGCTTTATCGGCGGCCGCAAAATCTCGCGCCAATTGACGGATCTGCTCGGCAGGCACTGCACATTGGCGGCTCATGGCCTCGGCGCTAAAGTTGGCGATCTCCCGGCGTACGTCGTCCAGGCCTTCAACCGGCAAATGGCTGGCGCGGGTCAGCCCTTCAGCAAACAGGGTGTTGAGCACCCCGAACAACAACGCCGCATCACCGCCGGGGCGTACGAACAAATGCTGATCGGCAATCGCCGCCGTCTCGCTGCGTCGAGGGTCGACCACCACCACTTTACCGCCCCGTGCCTGGATGGCTTTGAGGCGTTTCTCCACATCGGGCACGGTCATGATGCTGCCATTGGACGCCAGCGGGTTGCCACCCAGAATCAGCATGAAGTCGGTGTGGTCGATGTCCGGGATCGGCAGCAGCAAGCCATGGCCGTACATCAGGTGACTGGTCAGATGGTGGGGCAACTGGTCGACGGAGGTTGCAGAGAACCGGTTGCGCGTCTTCAAAAGGCCAAGAAAATAATTGCTGTGCGTCATCAGCCCATAGTTGTGCACGCTGGGGTTGCCTTGGTAAACCGCCACCGCGTTCTGGCCATGCCGGGCCTGGATACCCGCAAGGCGTTCGGCTACAAGCGCAAAGGCACTTTCCCATGAGATCGGCTGCCATTCGTTACCAACCCGTAGCATGGGCTGGTGGAGGCGGTCCGGGTCATTCTGGATATCCTGCAGCGCTACCGCCTTGGGGCAGATGTGTCCGCGGCTGAAGCTGTCCAGGGGGTCGCCCTTGATCGAGGTGATCGCCAGGCGACCGTCTTCGGCTTGAGTCGTTTCCAGGGTCAGGCCGCAGATGGCTTCGCACAGGTGGCAGGCACGGTGATGGAGAGTCTTGGTCATGGCCAGTCTCTTTATAAGGGCTTTGGCCAACTATGGCCCGCGACCGCCCAGGGCGCCAGCAACCTTCGCGCTGTGAATCGACGGGCATAGGCAAAGGCATGGCTAACCATGAGCAAATGTTTCAGAAGCCTCCCGCGCACCGACTAAAACCGACACAACCTGGCCTGGGCCCGCCCCCGCGCATTGCAAAAGGTCGCGGCGCCAGTGTACAAATGGCCCGCTGCTGTCAGGAAATCGTCTTCAAACGCGCGTCAGCGCCCTGCTTGAACACTCTTAAAAACCGTAGCCCTATTGGTAAGACGCGACATTTAATGTCAATATCGCGCCTTCCCCTATTTCGTCGCCCCGTGCGGCTTTCGCCGCAGGTCTCGCCCGTTGTCACAATAAACAAGGCTTTGAGTATCTGCGGTCTGTTGCAAAAAGGTAGTTAATGATGAGCGCAAGGCACTTTCTCTCCCTGATGGATTGCACGCCCGAAGAGCTGGTCAGCGTGATCCGTCGAGGCATTGAGCTTAAAGACCTGCGTAACCGCGGCGTACTGTTTGAGCCCTTGAAAAACCGTGTACTGGGGATGATCTTCGAGAAGTCTTCGACTCGTACACGCCTGTCTTTCGAAGCCGGCATGATCCAGCTGGGTGGCCAGGCGATCTTCCTGTCCCCGCGTGATACCCAACTGGGCCGTGGCGAGCCGATCAGCGATTGCGCCATCGTTATGTCGCGGATGCTCGATGCCGTAATGATCCGTACCTTCGCCCACAGCACCCTGACCGAATTTGCCGCCAACTCGCGCGTGCCGGTGATCAACGGGCTGTCCGACGACCTGCACCCCTGCCAGTTGCTGGCCGACATGCAAACCTTCCTCGAACACCGCGGTTCGATCCAGGGCAAGACCGTGGCCTGGATCGGTGACGGCAACAACATGTGCAACAGCTATATAGAAGCGGCGATCCAGTTCGACTTCCACCTGCGTATCGCTTGCCCTGAAGGCTACGAGCCGAGCGCCGAGTTCATGGCCAAGGCCGATGGCCGCGTGCAGTTGCTGCGTGATCCGAAGGATGCGGTGGTCGGCGCACACCTGGTCAGCACCGACGTCTGGACCTCTATGGGCCAGGAAGACGAAACGGCCAAGCGCCTGGCCCAGTTCGCACCTTTCCAGGTGACACGCGCCCTGCTCGATACCGCAGCGCCGGACGTACTGTTCATGCACTGCCTGCCTGCTCACCGAGGTGAGGAAATCAGCCTCGACCTGCTCGATGACCCACGCTCTGTCGCCTGGGACCAGGCCGAAAACCGCCTGCATGCGCAAAAAGCCTTGCTCGAGTTTCTCGTCCCACCGTCGTACCACCACGCATGAGCCAGCCATTACTGCTGAACCTGCGCAATCTGGCATGCGGCTATCAAGATCAACGGGTGGTGCAGAACCTCAACCTGCACCTCAATGCCGGCGACATCGGTTGCCTGCTTGGCTCGTCCGGTTGCGGCAAGACCACCACCTTGCGCGCCATTGCCGGCTTTGAACCGGTACACGAAGGCGAAATCAGCTTGGCGGGCGAAGTCATCTCCAGTGCAGGTTTTACCCTGGCACCGGAGAAACGGCGTATTGGCATGGTGTTCCAGGACTACGCACTGTTCCCGCATTTGAGCGTGGCAGACAACATCGTCTTTGGTATTCGCAAACATCCGCAAAAGGATCGTGTGGTCGCCGAGCTGCTGGAACTGGTCAACCTCAAGAATCTGGGCAAGCGCTTCCCTCATGAGCTTTCCGGTGGCCAGCAACAACGCGTCGCCCTCGCCCGCGCCCTGGCGCCAGAGCCGCAACTGTTGCTATTGGATGAACCCTTTTCCAACCTCGATGGCGAATTGCGCCGCAAGCTCAGCCATGAAGTGCGCGACATCCTCAAGGCACGCGGCACCAGTGCGATCCTGGTGACCCACGACCAGGAAGAAGCCTTCGCGGTCAGCGACCATGTCGGCGTGTTCAAGGAAGGTCGTCTGGAGCAATGGGACACGCCCTACAACCTTTACCACGAACCGCAGACGCCCTATGTCGCCAGCTTTATCGGGCAGGGTTACTTCATTCGAGGTCGCTTGAACTCACCGGAGTCAGTGAGCACCGAACTGGGAGACCTGCGCGGCAATCGCGCCTATACCTGGCCCACAGGTGGCGCGGTGGATGTATTGCTACGCCCGGACGACATCGTCTACGCACCGGACAGCGCATTGAAAGCCCGGATCGTCGGCAAGACGTTCCAGGGCGCCTCGACCTTGTACCGGTTGCAACTGCCAACGGGCGCTCAGCTGGAATCGATTTTCCCCAGCCATGTTGATCAACAGGTGGGGACGGACGTGGGGATTCGAGTGGCGGCCGAGCATCTGGTGCTGTTCCAGGCGTAAGCGGTTATACATGTGGGAGTGGGCAAGCCCCCTCCCCCATTAGATCTCCACACGGCTGATCATCAGGCCCGGCCGATGGCCGCGAATTTGGCTTGGGTATGTTCAGCCAGCACCGCGGCGGGCAATTCCACCTCCAGCCCTCGCCTCCCGGCACTGACAAAAATCGTTGCAAAGGGTTGCGCAGTTTCGTCGATAAACGTGCGCAAGCGCTTCTTCTGCCCCAGCGGGCTGATACCGCCCAACAGATAGCCAGTAGACCGCTGCGCTGCCGCCGGGTCTGCCATTTCGACCTTTTTTACGCCAGCCGCATGGGCAAGCGCCTTCAAGTCCAAACTTCCGACGACCGGCACCACCGCCACCAACAATTCGCCCTTCTCGCTGCTCGCCAATAACGTCTTGAACACCTGCGCCGGGTCGAGGCCCAATTTCTCCGCAGCTTCCAGACCATACGACGCCGCCTTGGGGTCATGTTCATAACTGTGAATGCGATGTTCGGCGCGAACTTTTTTCAACAAATCCAGTGCGGGCGTCATGGCGTCTCCGGCAGGGAAAACAGGTGCCCAATTCTAGGCCAAGCGCCGGCAAAACGCTCTAGTCCAAGCACTGCTGGGTCACAAGCTCGGTATAAAGGGCGTGATCATTCACCAGACCAATAGTTCGAAAGTGACCAATGGTTCACTTTCGACCTTTGACAGCGGTCATTCTTGTCTATATTTTTTCGTTTCCGAATACTGTAGGAATAGTCCATCAGTGCTCCAGCAGTAAGCCGCGGCTAAGGATGGGGATCCTCGTCACGGTGAAAATCGCGCAACCGCCCGTTGAGGCAGTGCGCCAGACAAGAACAACAACTGAGGTTTTCCATGACAACTGCTCTTCAACAGCCTTCACTTTCGAGCCAATGCATGGCCGAGTTCCTGGGCACTGCGCTGCTGATCTTCTTCGGTACCGGTTGCGTCGCTGCGCTCAAGGTCGCGGGTGCTAGCTTTGGGTTATGGGAAATCAGCATCATCTGGGGGATCGGTGTCAGCATGGCGATCTACCTGAGTGCCGGTATATCCGGGGCTCACCTCAACCCGGCGGTAAGTATCGCCCTGTGCCTTTTTGCCGACTTCGAAAAACGCAAACTGCCCTTCTATATTCTCGCCCAGGTCGCCGGCGCATTCTGCTCCGCCGCACTGGTGTACACGCTCTACAGCAATCTTTTTTTCGATTACGAACAAACCCACCAGATGGTCCGTGGCTCCCAGGCCAGCCTGGAACTGGCGTCGGTGTTCTCCACCTACCCCCATGCATTGCTGAGCACGGCCCAGGCATTCCTGGTGGAAATGGTCATCACCGCAATATTGATGGGCGTGATCATGGCCCTCACCGACGACAACAACGGCCTGCCTCGCGGCCCGCTGGCCCCGCTGCTGATCGGTTTATTGATCGCCGTGATTGGTAGCGCCATGGGCCCGCTGACCGGCTTTGCGATGAACCCGGCACGGGACTTCGGGCCCAAGCTGATGACCTTTTTCGCCGGTTGGGGTGAAATGGCCTTTACTGGCGGTCGCGATATTCCTTACTTCCTGGTACCGATATTCGCCCCGATTGTCGGTGCTTGCCTCGGTGCTGCCGCCTATCGCGGGCTGATCGCTCGCCACCTGCCGAGCGCAGCACCTGCTATAGCTGAAACACCTGACACGGCTGTCAACGGCAAGACTCGTATTTCCTGAAAGCGCCAGCCTGGTCCCCTGCCCTTCACGGCCCAGGCTGATTTCTGACTTCCTTATTTCGTTCAAGGCAATTGACATGACCGACCTTCAGAATAAGAACTACATCATTGCCCTCGATCAGGGCACCACCAGTTCGCGGGCGATCATCTTCGATCGCGACGCCAACGTGGTGTGCACCGCGCAACGTGAATTCGTCCAACACTACCCGCAGGCCGGCTGGGTTGAGCATGACCCGATGGAAATCTTCGCCACCCAAAGCGCGGTGATGGTAGAGGCGCTGGCCCAGGCCGGTTTGCACCATGATCAGGTTGCCGCCATCGGTATCACCAACCAGCGTGAAACCACCGTGGTCTGGGATAAAATCACCGGTCGCCCGATCTACAACGCCATCGTCTGGCAGTGCCGACGCAGCACCGAAATTTGCCAGCAACTCAAGCGCGACGGCCATGAGCAGTACATCAGCGACACTACCGGTCTGGTTACCGACCCGTACTTCTCCGGCACCAAGCTCAAGTGGATCCTCGACAACGTCGAAGGCAGCCGCGAACGTGCGCGCAATGGCGAGCTGTTGTTCGGCACCGTCGACAGCTGGCTGATCTGGAAATTTACCGGCGGCAAGACCCACGTCACCGACTACACCAACGCGTCGCGCACCATGCTCTTTAACATCCACACACTGGAGTGGGATGCGAAGATGCTGGAGATTCTCGACATCCCGCGGGAAATGCTCCCCGAAGTGAAGTCGTCCTCCGAAATCTACGGCCGCACCAAAAGTGGCATCGCCATTGGCGGTATTGCCGGTGACCAACAGGCCGCGCTGTTCGGCCAGATGTGCGTCGAAGCCGGCCAGGCCAAGAACACCTATGGCACCGGTTGCTTCCTGCTGATGAACACCGGCGACAAGGCGGTGAAATCCAAGCACGGCATGCTCACCACCATCGCCTGCGGCCCCCGCGGTGAAGTGGCTTACGCTCTGGAAGGCGCGGTATTCAATGGTGGTTCCACTGTGCAATGGCTGCGTGACGAGCTGAAAATCATCAACGACGCCCACGACACCGAATACTTCGCCGGCAAGGTCAAGGACAGCAACGGCGTGTATCTGGTACCCGCCTTTACCGGCCTGGGCGCACCGTACTGGGACCCGTATGCCCGTGGCGCGCTGTTCGGCCTGACACGAGGCGTACGCGTAGACCACATCATTCGTGCGGCGCTGGAGTCGATTGCCTACCAGACCCGCGATGTACTCGATGCCATGCAACAGGACTCGGGCGAACGCCTCAAGGCCCTGCGCGTGGACGGTGGTGCGGTCGCCAACAACTTCCTGATGCAATTTCAGGCCGACATCCTCGGCACTCAGGTCGAACGCCCACAAATGCGCGAGACCACTGCCCTCGGCGCCGCCTACCTGGCGGGCCTGGCGTGTGGCTTCTGGGGCAGCCTGGAGGAGTTGCGTGGCAAGGCGGTGATCGAGCGCGAGTTCGAACCACAGCTGGATGAAGCGGCCAAAGAGAAACTCTACGCCGGCTGGCAAAAAGCGGTGAGCCGCACCCGTGACTGGGAACCGCACGAAGGCGCTGAATAAGGTTGTAACTGGCAGGGAGCGGATTCCTGCGTCATCATGGGCCACTTTTGTATGGCAGCCCAAAGGACGCCCCATGAATCTGCCTCCCCGCCAACAACAAATCCTCGAACTGGTCCGCGAACGCGGCTACGTCAGTATCGAGGAAATGGCGCAGCTATTCGTTGTCACCCCGCAAACCATCCGCCGCGATATCAACCAACTGGCGGACGCCAATCTGCTGCGCCGCTACCACGGCGGCGCGGCCTATGACTCCAGTGTCGAGAACACCGCGTACGCCATGCGGGCCGATCAGATGCGTGACGAGAAGCAACGCATCGGCGAAGCCATCGCCGCTCAGATTCCCGATCATGCCTCGCTGTTCATCAACATCGGCACCACCACCGAATCCATCGCTCGTGCGCTGCTCAATCACAGCCACCTGAAAATCATCACCAATAACCTCAACGTCGCCACCATGCTCAGTGCCAAGGACGACTTCGATGTGTTGCTGACCGGCGGCAACGTGCGCCGCGATGGCGGCGTGGTGGGCCAGGCCAGTGTCGATTTCATCAATCAGTTCAAGGTCGACTTTGCCCTGGTCGGTATCAGCGGGATCGACGAGGACGGCAGCCTGCTGGACTTCGATTACCAGGAGGTACGGGTTTCCCAGGCCATCATCGCCAATGCGCGGCAGGTGATCCTGGCGGCGGACTCCAGCAAATTCGGGCGCAATGCCATGATTCGCCTGGGGCCGATCAGCCTTGTGGATTGCCTGGTGACTGATCAACAGCCAGTGCCCGCATTGGTGCAAGTGTTGAATGAGCATAAGGTGCGGCTCGAGGTCGTGTAGCGCCTGCACTGCCGCCATCGGGAGCAAGCCCCCTCCCACATTTTGAGCTGTGAACACATACCAAAGTGGGAGGGGGCTTGCTCCCGATGGCGATCTATCCAGCACTCAACCTCTTGAGTCTTCCCCCGACTCATGTTCACAAATTTTCCTTTTCCTGCCCTTCGATGAGTTTTTTCAATCGAAGTAAGCTGGCTGTGCCCGCATTTATCAGCTACCATTTTCGCAAATGAACATTAATGTTCGAATTCCAAGACGAAAAGATCGCGAGGCTAGCCGATGAACCCTTCCACCTTGCCTGCTCCACCGCTTGCCGAAGTCTATGACGTTGCCGTGATTGGCGGCGGGATCAACGGCGTCGGCATTGCAGCAGACGCAGCCGGGCGCGGTTTGTCGGTATTCCTTTGCGAAAAGGATGACTTGGCCAGCCACACGTCTTCGGCCAGCAGCAAGCTGATCCACGGTGGCCTGCGTTATCTGGAACATTACGAATTCCGCCTGGTGCGTGAAGCCCTCGCCGAGCGTGAAGTACTGCTGGCCAAGGCCCCGCACATCGTCAAGCAAATGCGCTTCGTACTGCCACACCGCCCGCACCTGCGCCCGGCGTGGATGATTCGTGCCGGTCTGTTCCTTTATGACCACTTGGGCAAGCGCGAAAAGCTGGCAGGTTCCAAAAGCCTCAAGTTCGGCGCCGACAGCCCGCTCAAAAGCGAAATCACCAAGGGCTTTGAATACTCCGACTGCTGGGTCGACGACGCCCGCCTGGTGGTACTCAACGCCATGGCTGCCCGCGAGAAAGGCGCGCACATCCACACCCAGACTCGTTGCGTCAGCGCCAAGCGCAGCAACGGCATGTGGGAAATGAACATGGAACGTGCCGACGGCAGCCTGTTCTCGATCCGCGCACGCGCGCTGGTGAATGCCGCCGGCCCGTGGGTAGCCAAATTCATCAGGGACGACCTGAAGCTGGATTCACCTTACGGCATCCGCTTGATCCAGGGCAGCCACCTGATCGTGCCAAGACTGTACGAGGGCGCCCACGCGCATATCCTGCAGAACGAAGACCAACGCATCGTCTTCACCATTCCGTACCTGAACCACCTGACCATCATCGGCACCACCGACCGCGAATACACGGGCGACCCGGCTAAAGTAGCGATTACCGAAGGTGAAACCGACTACATGCTCAAAGTGGTCAACGCGCACTTCAAGAAGCAGCTGAGCCGCGAGGATATCGTCCACACGTATTCCGGCGTGCGCCCACTGTGCAATGACGAGTCGGACAACCCATCGGCCATTACGCGTGACTACACCCTGTCGCTGTCCGGCGGCTCCGGCGAAGCGCCGATCCTGTCGGTATTCGGCGGCAAGCTGACCACCTATCGCAAGCTGGCCGAATCGGCCATGGCCCAACTGGCGCCGTACTTTACCCAGATGCGCCCAAGCTGGACCGCCACCGCCAGCCTGCCCGGCGGCGAAAACATGAGCACGCCTGAAGCGCTGGCCGAAGCCATCCGCAACAAGTTCGACTGGGTGCCGAGCGAGATCGCCCGTCGCTGGTCCACCACTTATGGCAGCCGCACCTGGCGCCTATTGGAAGGCGTGCAATCGCTGGCCGACCTCGGTGACCACCTGGGTGGCGGCCTGTATACCCGCGAAGTCGACTACCTGTGCGCCGAAGAGTGGGTGACCCAACCGCAGGACGTGCTGTGGCGCCGTACCAAGCTTGGCCTGTTCACCACACCGCAGGAGCAGGAAAACCTGCAGCGTTACCTGTCCAAGGTCGAGCAGAGCCGCAGCAAGATCGAAGCGGCCTGACCGCCCAATTGTAGGAGCGAGCTTGCTCGCGAAAAACCTGAGAGCGCCGCGTTTATTCAGCATAAACGCGGCGTTTTTGCGTTTTTCGCGAGCAAGCTCGCCCCTACGGACTATTCGGTTTTCCGAACACACCCCTCCACCCTATTCGGTTTGCCGGACCTCCGCCTGAAAATATCGCCGAAACAAAAAGTTAATCTCCATATAAATCATGTAGTTACCCTTTTATTTTCGGTATGGCACGACTCATGCTCTACACTCTCTGACGATTACCTGAGGCGCCTTAGGAGCCGTCACGGGCATTCGCTATACAAGAGAGCCGTTCACCTGGCTTCATAAAAAAAACAAATGTCGAGGAAGTATTGATGCGTATCGTTCCCCATATCCTGGGCGCAGCTATCGCTGCTGCTCTGATCAGCACTCCAGTTTTCGCCGCAGAACTCACCGGCACGCTGAAGAAAATCAACGACTCCGGCACCATCACTCTCGCTCACCGCGACAGCTCTATTCCGTTTTCCTACATTGCGGATGGTTCGGGCAAACCCGTGGGCTACTCCCACGACATTCAGTTGGCCGTCGTTGAACAACTGAAAAAAGACCTGAACAAACCCGACCTGAAAGCCAAATACAACCTGGTGACCTCGCAAACCCGTATCCCGTTGATCCAGAACGGCACCGCGGATCTGGAGTGCGGCTCCACCACCAACAACGCCGAACGCGCCCAGCAAGTCGACTTCACCGTCAACATCTTCGAAATCGGCACCCGCCTGCTGGTCAAGAAAGACAAGGAAGGCAAGCCGTCCTACGCTGACTTTGCCGACCTCAAAGGCAAGAACGTCGTGACCACCGCCGGCACCACGTCCGAGCGCATCATCAAGGCGATGAACGCCGACAAGCAGATGGGCATGAACGTTATCTCCGCCAAAGACCACGGCGAATCCTTCCAGATGCTCGAAAGCGGCCGTGCCGTTGCGTTCATGATGGACGACGCGCTGCTGGCCGGCGAAGAAGCCAAGGCCAAGAAGCCGGATGACTGGGTTATCACAGGCACCCCGCAGTCCTTCGAAGCCTATGCTTGCATGGTTCGCAAAGGCGACCCGGACTTCAAGAAAGCCGTGGATGACGCCATTGTCGCCCTGTACAAGTCCGGCGAGATCAACAAGATCTACGCCAAATGGTTCGAAAGCCCAATCCCACCGAAGGGCCTGAACCTGAACTTCCCGATGAGCGACAAGGTCAAGGAGCTGATCGCCAACCCAAGCGACAAACCAGCGCCAGAAGTAAAAATCTGATACCTGACTAAGCTTATCTCCTGAGGGAGCCAACCCTCCCTCAGGCGTCTGTAATTACCTGCTAGCTTCAACTTGGAACACTCGACCTGGCGGTTTTCGAGCCGATCGCGTGTGCCTGGCATTCATTGTCGGGCGGAAAAGGATCTTCCCAAGCGGGTGCTTGTACATCGATCGATCTCGAGGGGAGACCCTAATGAATTACAACTGGGACTGGGGCGTGTTCTTCAAGTCCACCGGCGTGGGCAGCGAGACTTATCTCGACTGGTACATCTCCGGGCTGGGCTGGACCATCGCCATCGCCATCGTGGCATGGATTATCGCCTTGCTGCTGGGCTCCATTCTGGGGGTCATGCGCACGGTGCCAAACCGCCTCGTGTCGGGCATTGCGACCTGCTACGTAGAACTGTTTCGTAACGTGCCGCTGCTGGTTCAGCTGTTCATCTGGTACTTCCTGGTACCGGACATGCTGCCGCAAAACCTGCAGGACTGGTACAAACAAGACCTGAACCCGACCACCTCGGCCTACCTGAGCGTTGTGGTGTGCCTGGGCCTGTTCACCGCCGCCCGTGTGTGTGAGCAAGTACGTACAGGCATCCAGGCGCTGCCACGTGGCCAGGAATCCGCCGCGCGCGCCATGGGCTTCAAGCTGCCGCAGATCTACTGGAACGTGCTGCTGCCCCAGGCGTATCGCATCATCATTCCACCGCTTACCTCCGAATTCCTCAACGTGTTCAAGAACTCCTCCGTGGCGTCCTTGATCGGCTTGATGGAACTGCTGGCGCAAACCAAACAGACCGCCGAGTTTTCGGCCAACCTGTTTGAAGCCTTCACCCTGGCCACGCTGATCTACTTCACCCTGAACATGAGCCTGATGCTGCTGATGCGCGTAGTGGAGAAGAAAGTCGCAGTGCCCGGCCTGATCTCCGTGGGGGGTAAATAATGGACTTCGATTTCAGCGGCATCATCCCCGCCATCCCGGGCCTGTGGAACGGCATGGTCATGACCTTGAAGCTGATGGTCATGGGCGTGGTCGGCGGCATCATCATCGGGACCATCCTGGCCCTGATGCGCTTGTCGTCCAATAAACTGCTGTCGCGTGTGGCCGGCGCCTATGTGAACTACTTCCGCTCGATCCCGCTGCTGCTGGTGATCACCTGGTTCTACCTGGCGGTGCCGTTCGTACTGCGCTGGATCACCGGCGAAGATACGCCGATCGGTGCGTTCACTTCCTGCGTCGTGGCATTCATGATGTTCGAGGCTGCGTACTTCTGCGAAATCGTGCGGGCCGGCGTGCAGTCGATCCCCAAGGGCCAGATGGCAGCGGCACAAGCGATGGGCATGACCTACGGCCAGACCATGCGCCTGATCATCCTGCCCCAGGCGTTCCGCAAGATGACGCCGTTGCTGCTGCAACAGTCGATCATCCTGTTCCAGGACACCTCCCTGGTCTACACCGTGGGCCTGGTGGACTTCCTCAACTCCGCCCGCTCCAACGGCGACATCATCGGCCGCTCCAATGAGTTCCTGATCTTTGCCGGTGTCGTCTACTTCATCATCAGCTTTTCCGCCTCGCTGCTGGTCAAGCGTCTGCAAAAAAGGTTTGCCGTATGATCTCTATCAAGAACATCAACAAGTGGTATGGCGACTTCCAGGTGCTGACCGATTGCAGCACCGAGGTTAAAAAAGGCGAAGTGATCGTGGTGTGCGGGCCCTCCGGCTCGGGCAAGTCCACCCTGATCAAGTGCGTCAACGCGCTGGAACCGTTCCAGAAGGGCGACATTGTGGTCGATGGCACCTCCATCGCCGACCCGAAGACCAACCTGCCAAAACTGCGTTCACGCGTTGGCATGGTGTTCCAGCACTTCGAGCTGTTCCCGCACCTGACTATCACTGAAAACCTGACCATCGCGCAGATCAAGGTGCTGGGCCGCAGCAAGGAAGAAGCCACCAAGAAGGGCCTGCAACTGCTCGACCGCGTGGGCTTGTCGGCACACGCCCACAAGCACCCTGGCCAGCTCTCCGGCGGCCAGCAGCAACGTGTGGCGATTGCCCGCGCCCTGGCCATGGACCCGATCGTCATGCTGTTCGACGAACCGACCTCGGCGCTGGACCCGGAAATGGTCAACGAAGTGCTCGACGTGATGGTGCAACTGGCCCATGAAGGCATGACCATGATGTGCGTGACCCACGAAATGGGCTTCGCGCGCAAAGTGGCCGACCGCGTGATTTTCATGGACGCCGGCAAGATCATCGAAGACTGCCCGAAAGAAGAGTTCTTCGGCGACATCAGCGCACGCTCCGAACGTGCGCAGCACTTCCTTGAGAAAATCCTGCAGCACTAAGTACTAAACAGCTCCCACTGTAGGAATATGGCCAATGTGGGAGGGGGCTTGCCCCCGATAGCGGTGGATCAGTGACAGATGTATCGACTGACACACTGCTATCGGGGGCAAGCCCCCTCCCACACTGGATCGCACAGGCTGGCAGCTCTGGTTGACCCAAGGCATCTGTGATGAAATGCGACCCCAATCAATATCGCGCCGCGCCGCCATCACTTGCCGTGAAGCCTCGTCTGATACGCCAACTGTTCCTTCCGCCGTTGATCATCGCCCTGATGATCGGCCTGGGTTATATCGGCTTTTGGGTCAGCGAGTACTATGGCATCCGCACCCTCAGCGACAACGGCGAACGCCAGTTGGAGTTGCACGCCCGCACCGTCGAAAGTGAACTGAGCAAATACACCTATCTGCCCAGCCTGCTGGAGCTGGAGTCCAGCGTGTCGCAATTGCTGGCCGAGCCGAACCAGGAAACCCGCAAAACGGTCAACGACTACCTTGAGGGCCTGAATCGTCGCAGTCGCAGCCGAGCCATCTACGTGATGGACACCACCGGCCGCGTGCTGGCCACCAGTAACTGGCGCGATGCCGACAGTTACCAGGGTGAGGACCTGTCTTTTCGCGCCTATTTCCAGAATGCCGTACGCGGCCAGCCCGGCCGTTTCTACGGTATCGGCAGCACCAACGGCGAACCCGGCTATTACCTGGCCCATGGCCTGGAAGAGCACGGCAAGATCATCGGCGTCGCCGTGGTCAAGGTGCGCCTCGAAGCCCTCGAAGAACGCTGGCAGCGCGCCCGTCTCGAGGCGTTCGTGAGCGACGAGAATGGCATCATCATTCTGTCCAGTGACCCGGCGCGCCGCCTCAAGGCTGTACGCCCGCTGAGCGATGACACCAAGGATCGCCTGGCCCACAGCCTGCAATATTACTGGGCGACGCTCAATGAACTGCAACCCCTGGCCCGCGAGCGCCTGAACGAAGGCACCGAGAAACTGACCTTCCCGGCCAATTCGGAAGTGGTCAACGACCAGCACGCCGTCAGCTACCTGGCGCAAACCCGACCGCTCAACGACACGCCGTGGAATTTCACCCTGCTCACCCCGCTCAATGATCTGCGCCGTGCCGCGATCAATCAGGGCATCCTGGTGGCAGTTGCCTTCGGCCTTGTCGCCTTCCTGCTGATTGCCTGGAACGAGCGACGCAAGGTCATCGCCACCCGCCTCGCCGCTCGGGAAGCCCTGCAGGAAGCCAACAGCCAACTGGAGCGGCGGATCGCCGAACGCACCGCCGACCTGCGCGCCAGTAACGAACGGCTCAAGGGCCAGATCCGCGAACGGCGCCAGGCCGAAGAGACCCTGCGCCGCGCCCAGGACGAACTGGTGCAGGCCGGCAAACTCGCCGCCATCGGCCAGATGTCCACCAGCATCGCCCACGAGTTGAACCAGCCGCTGGCCGCGCTGCGCACCCTGTCCGGCAATACCGTGCGCTTCCTTGAGCGCGGCGCCCTGGACACCGCCAGCACCAACCTCAAGACCATCAACGAACTGATCGACCGCATGGGCCGTATCACCGCCAGCCTGCGCTCGTTCGCCCGGCGCGGCGATGACCAGGGCGAAGCCAGCCTGGGCAAGGCCGTGGACGCTGCGTTCCAGGTGCTGGGCGCACGCCTGGACGGTTTGCCACTGACCTTGCACCGCGACTTCGCACCCGCCCAGTTGCAGATCGACCAGACACGCCTGGAACAGATTCTGGTCAACCTGATCGGTAATGCTCTGGACGCGATGCAGACGCAACCGGCGCCGCAATTGTGGTTGGAGGGCCAGAGTACCGAGGGCAAATACCGCCTGCTGGTACGCGACAATGGTCACGGCATCGCCCCTGAGGCACGCAAGCATTTGTTCGAACCCTTCTTCACCACCAAGCCCGGCGAACAAGGCCTGGGCCTGGGCCTGACCCTGTCCGCGAGCCTCGCAGCCGCGACCGGTGGCAGCCTGGCCGTGGAACACCCGGCCGGTGGTGGTACTGCCTTTGTCCTTAACCTGCCGCTGGCGGGCGCTAAAAAAGTTGAGTCGACATGAATACTGATCCCCAAGAACTGACCGTGCTGATCGTCGAAGATGATCCCCACGTGCTGCTCGGTTGCCAACAGGCCCTGGCGCTGGAAGACATCCACAGCGTCGGCGTGGGCAGCGCCGAAGAAGCGCTCAAACGTATCGGCGAAAACTTTGCCGGCATCGTCATCAGCGATATTCGCCTGCCGGGCATCGATGGTCTGGAGCTGCTGACCCGCCTCAAGGCGTTGGATAAAAGCCTGCCGGTGGTCCTGATTACCGGGCATGGCGATATTTCCATGGCCGTCGGCGCCATGCGCAACGGCGCCTACGATTTCATGGAAAAACCCTTCTCTCCCGAGCGCCTGGTCGACGTTGCCCGTCGCGCCCTGGAGCAGCGTGGGCTGGCGCGAGAGGTCTGGTCACTGCGCCGCCAGTTGGCCGAGCGTGATTCGCTGGAAGGCCGCATCATTGGCCGCTCGCCGGCGATGCAGAACCTGCGCGAGCTGATCGCCAACGTCGCCGACACGTCGGCCAACGTGCTGATCGAAGGTGAGACTGGCACTGGCAAGGAGCTGGTTGCCCGTTGCCTGCATGATTTCAGCCGACGCCACTCCCATCAGTTCGTCGCCTTGAACTGCGGGGGCCTGCCGGAAAACCTGTTCGAAAGCGAAATTTTCGGCCACGAGGCCAATGCCTTCACCGGCGCCGGCAAACGCCGCATCGGCAAGATCGAACACGCCCACCAAGGCACGCTGTTCCTCGATGAAGTGGAAAGTATGCCGATCAACCTGCAGATCAAACTGCTGCGGGTGCTGCAGGAACGCACCCTGGAGCGCCTGGGTTCGAACCAGAGCGTGGCAGTGGATTGCCGGGTAATCGCTGCCACCAAGTCCGACCTCGACGAACTGAGCCGCGCCAACCAGTTCCGCAGCGACCTGTACTACCGCCTCAACGTGGTCACCCTGGAACTGCCGCCTTTGCGCGAGCGGCGCGAAGACATCCTGCAACTGTTCGAACACTTCCTGCAGCAATCGTCGCTGCGCTTCGACCGGGCGGTGCCGGAGCTGGACAACCAGACCTTGTCGAGCCTGATGAGCCACGACTGGCCGGGCAACGTGCGTGAACTGCGCAACGTCGCCGAACGTTTTGCCCTGGGGCTGCCCGCCTTCAAGAAAAGCGGCGCCAGCAGCGGCAACCATGGCCTGGCCTTTACCGAAGCGGTAGAAGCCTTTGAGCGCAACTTGCTGGTGGACGCCCTGCAGCGTAGCGGCGGCAACCTGACCCAGGCCAGCCAGGAATTGGGCATGGCCAAGACCACGCTGTTCGACAAGGTCAAGAAATACGGGTTGAGCCACTGATGGATCTGTTCTTGAAGGCCGCACTTGGCGCGGCGGTGGTGCTGATCCTGGCGGCACTGGCCAAGACCAAAAACTATTACATCGCAGGCTTGGTGCCACTGTTTCCGACCTTCGCGCTGATCGCCCACTACATCGTCGGCAAAGGGCGTTCGGTGGAGGATTTGAAGACCACCATCGTGTTCGGGATGTGGTCGATCATTCCGTACTTTGTGTACCTGGCAACCTTGTATGTGATGGTCGATCGGATGCGACTGGAAGCGTCCCTGGCAGTGGCCGCCGTGGCCTGGTTGATGGCCGCCTCGATCCTTGTCAGCATCTGGGTTCGCCTCCACTCCTGACTCAACTCGGTAAGAAATGTGGGAGGGGGCTTGCTCCCGATAGCGGTGGATCAGGGAAATATGTACTGACTGACACACCGTTATCGGGAGCAAGCCCCCTCCCACATTTTTTAGCTACGCAGCATCAGCGGACTATTTTGTCGACCTGAATGCCCAGTTTCTTCAGTCGATACCAGAAACTGCGCTCGGAAATCCCGATCCGCTGCGCCGCCGCGGCCTGCACCCCGTTGCTCTCCTGCAACGCCGCCAGAATGTAGGCTTTCTCCACCTCGGCCAGCGCCGCATCCAGATCCTGCGGCACGCCCGGGCCGTCGCTGAGGATCGCCGTCACATCGCCCTCGCTCGGTTTTGAAGCAAACAGATAACCCGGCAAATCAATATCCTCGATCACCGGCGACGCTGCCACGATGGTCGCGCGCTCCACGCAGTTTTGCAGCTCGCGGATATTGCCCGGCCAGTGATACGCCGCCATCGCCTGCAATGCCTCGGGGCTGAAGCCGGTAGTGCGCTTACCGGCGGTGGCGCTCAAGGTCTGGGCGAAATGCCGGGCCAGGGGCGCGATATCTTCCACGCGCTCACGCAGGGCCGGCAATGGAATCGGGAAGACGTTGAGGCGGTAGTAGAGGTCTTCGCGAAACTCTTTGTTCGCCACTGCGTCCAGCAGGTTCTTGTTGGTGGCGGCAATGACCCGCACATCCACCTTGCGCTCGCGTGGGTCGCCCACCGGCTCGATGACCCGCTCTTGCAAGGCGCGCAAAATCTTGGCCTGCAACGCCAGGGGCATGTCCCCCACTTCATCGAGGAACAGCGTGCCCTTGTCGGCCTGCATGAAGCGCCCTACCCGGTCGGCCACGGCGCCGGTGAAGGCGCCTTTGCGATGGCCGAACATCTCGCTTTCCAGCAAACCTTCGGGAATCGCCGCGCAGTTGACGGCCACAAAGGGTTTGTCGGCGCGGCTGCCATGCTTGTGGATGGCGCGGGCGACCATTTCCTTGCCGGTGCCGCTTTCGCCGGTCAGCAGGATGGTTGCGCTGCTGTCACGCACCGAATCCACGGCTTGCAGCACCTTGCGAAACGCCGGGCTGTCGCCCACCAGGCTGTCGAACTGCGCATGTTCATCCAGCTCGGCGCGCATCCGCGCGTTATCGCGCATGATGTCGCGAAATTGCAGGGCCTTGGCCACGGTGATGTCCAGCTCGTCGATATCGAACGGCTTGGCGATGTAGTCATAGGCACCGTTGCGCATCGACTGCACGGCATTTTTTACCGTGCTGTAGGCGGTCATCACAATCACCGGCACCTGTGGATAGCGCACCTTGATCTCGGCCAGCAATGCCGGCCCGTCCATGCCCGGCATACGCCAGTCGCTGATCACCAGGTCGATGTCCTCCTCGCCCAGCACCTTGAGCGCATGCAGGCCGTTGCCCGCGCTGAACACCTGGATACCGTTCTGGCTCAGGGCCTGGGTCAGCAAATCACAGAGCTTGGGCTCGTCGTCCACCACCAATACGTTATGCGTCATGCCCGTCCTCATCCTCGCCGTCGTCTTCACCGTTAGCCGGAATGTACAGGCTGAAGGTGGCGCCGGCATCTTTCTCACTGGCGCATTCGATGCTGCCGTCGTGACTTTCCATGATCGAATAGACTTTGGCCAGGCCCAGTCCGGTGCCCGATGCCTTGGTGGTGACAAACGGCGTGAAGATACGCTCGACCATATCCGCCGGGATACCCTGGCCCGTATCGGCGATGCTGATCACCGTGTTGTCGCCCACGTTGCGGATGCCCAGGGTCAGGCGCCCGCCTTCGGGCATCGCGTCGATGGCGTTGAGTATCAGATTGAGGCAAGCCTGCTTGAGCTGCTTGGCATCGGCATAGATCGTGGCGTCGGGCGCCTGATCGTCAATCTGTGCATCAATATTGTGAGTGCTCAGCTCCGGGCCGCAGAAACCGAGGATTTCTTCCACCAGGGCACGTACCGGCTGCAGCACGCGTATCGGTGGATTGGGTTTGGCGAAATCGAGAAACTCGGTAATCAGCTCGTTGATGCGGCTGACCTCGCTGATGACGTACTCCAGGTGACGCTTATCGGTTTCCGCGAGGTCGGCCCGCCGATGCAACAATTGGGTGGCGGTCTTGATGATGCCCAGCGGGTTGCGGATTTCATGGGCCAGGCCCATGGCGACTTCACCCAGGGCATGCAGCCGATCACGCCGGCGTAGTTGGGCTTCCAGGTGGTGCAGTTCGCCGAGGCGCTCGGTCATGTGGTTGAAGGTGCTGCTCAACTGCGCCAGTTCATCACCGCCACTGACCACCACGCGATGCGCGTAACTACCGGAGATCACCGCGTTCACACCTTGGGACAAGTCGCGCAGCGGTTTGGTCAGGCGCTGCGACACCAGCACCCCAGCCGCCAGTGACAGCGCCGAGCTGAGCAGGAAGATCAGCACGAACAGGTTGCTCTGGTTCACCAGCCCTACCAGGCTGGTGTGACGCAACAGGCCGCTGAATATAACGCCTTGCAGTTCGCCGGCATCATTGAAGATCGGCCAGTACAAACCGCTGTACTGGTTAGTGAATTGCTCGCTGGGCTGCTTGGTGCTGCGCAGCGCGGCCTCGACGTTCTTCGGGATGCGCGAAGGGTGATTCTCGAAACGCTGGGTGGAAAATATCTCGGAAAAACCCGCCGGGTTGGCCAGGTACAAACGCAGGTCCAGGGAGTGCACATCGGCCACGCTGGTGAGGAAACTGCTGTCCAGGTAGGTCGCCACCAACAACAGGTAATCAACGCCATCGCGGCTGGTCTCGAAGGTTGACACCACCAGCCCCGTGCTCACCCCCGCGACTTGCACGGTCTGCAGCACGGCATTGCTGGTCAGGTTGATCTGCCTGACGATGTCATCGGCGGCTGTGCTGAACACCACTTTGTGGTCGCTGGTGCGAATCAGCGCGACCACGTCGATATCGGTGGCATCGGCAATGTCGGCGGTCAGCCGGTCATGCTTGGCCGCCTGTTTGGACGACGGTGGGCTGGTATAGCGCAAGAACAGCTTGGCCATGCGCGCGTTGTCATGAAGGATGTCACCGATCTCATCCTTGACGATCTTGGTCGATTCTTGCAGCCAGATACGCACGTTGCTGTCGAAAATCTGCGACAGCGTGGTGGCGGCCAGCTCAGCGGCGATCATGGTCGGAATAACGCTGACCAGCCAGAACGCCAGCACCAGCTTGCGCTGGACGCTCCAACGCGAAATGGCAAAGGGGCGGGCTTTCTGGCGGGTCTTGGTGATCATCAGGTTTCGCTTATCGCAGCAGCCATGGCAGGGTCGGAACGATCCGGTCGAATAAACAGTTTTACAAGCTTGAGCAGGCCGTTGACCAGCCGGTTGCGGTGGCGGAAGAACAGGCTGTTGCCCTCGAACTCGCACCCCAGCCGCAGTTTACTGGCATACCCGGCCTGGCCGCACTCGTACACCGGGATATTGTGCTCAATACAATAGTCGACATTGGTCAGCCAACTGCGAAAGTACAGGTTGTACTCACGGCTGAATTCGATGTCGTGGCCAAAGAACTTATCCACCAGCCGCTGCTCATCCAGCAGGATCAGGTTGAACGCCACCAGGCGTTCGTCCACCCAGTAAAGAACACAGACCGCCCGTTCGTGAAGGTGTTCAAGCACGCCGGTGAAGTAAGCGGCAGGCAGGCGCTCGAACTGTAGATCTGCGCGCGCAAGCGTGGCCTCGTACAGGCGCATGATCTGGGGCAGCACATCATCGACGTTGTGCCGCCACTCGATGCGCGGCCCGGGTGCCCGTAGCTTGCGACGCAGGTCCTTGCGCGTGGATTTGCCCAGCGAGCCCAGGTACGCATCCACCGACCCATAGGGCAACGGCAACACCCCGGTCGGCAAGCTCGGCATGGTCTGAAAGCCGGCCGCACGACAACTGTCGGCCCAATGCGGGTCGTTGGTCGGCGCGTCCTTGACCGCCACCAGCCCAATACCGAAATGGTCGGCATCCCGACGCGCAGCCGCCAGTAACTGGCGCAACAACAACGCGCGGCGGGCCTCGGGCACATGGCTGGCGACCCCCGCATCACAACGCTCAGCCACCGGCGAACCAATGGCGTACAGCGCCAATTGCAAAGCCTGCGGCCACAGGCGAGCCAGGCGTTCGGTCACGCGCTTGCCCGCCCCCGACACCGTGGTGTCGAGGCGATAATGGGTAATGAACGCAGCAGCCACAGCCACTAACGTTTCATCTTCGTAGACCGCCAGGTAACGCCACTGAAAATCATCGATAGCGGCGTTTTCCACGGCCAGATAATAGTCCCAATCCTCCAGGGCACCGGGAAAACAATCATTCCAGGCATCGCGCTGGATCGCCCGGATGGTCGGGAAGGCTTGGGTGGTTATCACAGATTGCCCTTATTTCTATGGCGAACGCCGATCAAATGTGAGAGCTGGCCTCGGTGCGTCAGGCAGACCGCAGTGATGCCATGGCTGGCAAGCCAGCGCCCACCTTGACCGGCGTTGACCTGAAGGCTGTGTGCTGCTCGACAAACTCGGCACTCAACTCGATCACCCGTCGGTATTGCAGGTCGACGGTGATCATGTGGTAGCAGTTATCCAGCAAAATCTTGGTCACCGGGCCGCCGAGGTGGCGTTCCACGTAGTCGGCGTTCCAGCGGCTGGTGATGTCGTCTTCGATCGAATGCAGCACCAGCGCCGGCACCTTGATGTCGGGCATGCGCTTTTTGACCACCGCGTTCATGCGGTGCAATTCGCGCACGGTAATGCCTTCCATGGTCAGTAAACCGGCCTCGCTGCTTTCGCCTTCCTTCATCTGTCGCTCGACGATGGCCCGCAGGCGCTCATTCTTGATGCCGTAGGGCGGCTTTTCTTCGAAGCTGCAAACGTGCACGCCGAATGGAATCTTCATCAGCAACGGCGTGAGGAACGCCAGCTTGTTGATGCTCCAGCCGTCGTACTTCAGGGTGGTGGAGTACATCAGCAGCCCGGCGACCTGGCCTGGGTGTTCGGCGGCCACATACATGGACATCACCGCGCCCATGGACAAGCCGCCGACAAACACCTGCCCGTGGCGTTGCTTGACCTGCAGGAAGGTCTTGCGCACGCCTTCGTACCAGTCACGCCAGCCGGTAGCCTGCAAGTCGCTGTTATCGCCGCAGTGCCCGGCCAACGTGGGCACATACACCGTGCAATTGCCTGTCTTGGCCAGGCCCTTGGCGACCTGGCGCAACTCGGTCGGTGTGCCGGTCAGGCCGTGGATCAACAGGATCCCGACCGGACCTTCACCGAGAACGAAGCCGGCGGTACCTTCACCGAGGTCGATCCCTTGCGCATTCACCGATTGGTCGCTCGCACCAGCAGTTGCTCAAGCAGCTTGAGACCCAATTCGATTTCCGGGTAGCTGATTTCCAGGGACGGTGCCAGGGTGATCACGTTCTTGTAGTAACCGCCCACGTCGAGGATCAGACCCAGCTTCTGGCCGTCCACCACCATGTCGCCTTTCATGCCTTCCTCGACCATGTAGTCCAGGGTCGCCTTGTCTGGGGTGAAGCCGTCCGGGCCGCAGATTTCGCAGCGCAGCGCCAGGCCCAGGCCGTCGACATCGCCGATGATCGGGAAGCGTTTTTGCAGGTCCTGCAAGCCTTCCAGGAAGAACTTGCCCTTGGCCATGACCATCGCGCCGTAATCGACTTCGTTGGTCATCTTGAACATTTCCAGGCCGACGGCGGTGCCCAACGGGTTGGAGGCGAAGGTGGAGTGAGTCGAACCTGGCGGGAACACCTTCGGGTTGATCAACTCTTCACGGGCCCAGATACCGCCCAATGGGTTGAGGCCATTGGTCAGGGCCTTGCCGAACACGATCACGTCCGGCTGCACATCGAAGTGCTCGATCGACCAGAGCTTGCCGGTGCGGTAGAAGCCCATCTGGATTTCGTCGGACACCATCAGGATGCCGTGCTGGTCCAGGACGTGCTTGAGCTCGCGGTAGAAGTTCATCGGTGGGATCACGTAGCCGCCGGTGCCCTGGATCGGCTCGACATAGAAAGCTGCGTATTCGCACTGGTTGGTTTTGGGGTCCCAGACGCCGTTGTATTCGGTCTCGAACAAACGGGCGAACTGCTGCACGCAATGGCTGCCGTACTCTTCCTTGGTCATGCCCTTCGGGCCACGGAAGTGGTAAGGGAATGGGATGAAGTTGGCGCGTTCGCCAAAGTGGCCGTAGCGACGACGATAGCGGAAACTGGAGGTGATCGACGAGGCGCCGAGGGTGCGGCCGTGGTAGCCGCCTTCAAAGGCGAACATCAGGCTTTTGCCGTTGCTGGCGTTGCGTACCACCTTCAACGAGTCTTCGATGGACTGCGAACCGCCGACGTTGAAGTGCACGCGGCCGTCGAGACCGAACTTCTTCTTGGCGTCGACCGCGATCATTTCCGAGAGCTCGATCTTGCCTTTGTGCAGGTACTGGCTGGCAATTTGCGGCAGGGTGTCGATCTGTTGTTTCAGCGCATTGTTCAGACGCGGGTTGGCGTAGCCGAAGTTGACCGCCGAGTACCACATTTGCAGGTCGAGGTAAGCCTGGTCTTCGGTGTCCCACACGTAGGAGCCTTCGCAACGGCTGAAAATACGCGGAGGCTCGATGTAGTGAACGGTGTCGCCGTAGGAGCAATACTTGGCTTCTTTATCCAGAAGGATCTGGTCTTCGGCGGTAGCGATACGGATATCAGACATGATGGAAGAGTTCCTGAGTGTCAGAAGAGGTGTTGAAGGTGGTGGCGTTGGCCGCGATGCCTTGGGGCAGCTTGGCCAGCAGTGCGGTCACTTGCGCAAAGGTGTCGAAGCGCGCGTGAGGAATCTGGTTGGCGACGCAGTACTCGGCGAGGCTGCCCTTGGCGAACACGAAGTCGGCGGTGGAAGCCACGCACATGTCGGACTTGCCGTCACCTATCACCAGTACGCGCTTGTTGCGCGGGGTGGATTTGCACTTGCAGTTGCCGGAAGCGGCGCGGCAAGCATCGCTGGCGTAGGGGAAGTCGATACGCCAGCTGTTCTGGTCGACCTGGCGCAGGCGGTTGGCGAGGATCGGCAACAAGGTCACGTAATTGCGCGACAGGATGCGCGCGATGCCCTGCTCGATGCCGTCGCTGACCACCTCGATAGAGGCGCCCAGGTCCATGACGTGATCAACGAAATCCGGGAAGTCCGGGTCGATCTCGACGCTGTCGAAATACGCCAGCAGTTCGCTTGGGGTGGCCTTGATCAGCGCCAGTTGGCGGCTCAGGCATTCGCGTGAACCGATATGCCCGTCCAGCCATTGCTGTTCAATGGTTTCCCACTCGGGGCCGGCGAAGCGTTGGAGGACGTTGTCGATGACATCCGTGGGGGTAATGGTCCCATCGAAGTCACACACGATATGCCAGTGGATCATCTACCTGTACCTGAGAGAGCGCGCTGTATGCGCTTGCAACAGGGATAGAGCAGGGAGTGTGCCAACTAGTCAAAACCCAGTGGGGCTGGGGGTTTGCCGGCAGAGTCGCAGTGATAGGCGTGCTGCAAGCTACAATTTTTGTAGCTTGCTACAAACAACATGAGTGCTTGCGCAGGCGCGAGGGTTTGCGCGTTCATGCGCGCCTGTCACCTCAGGAACGTACACCATGACCAACATCACTTCTGCCGTATTCGCAGGTTTGCTCGGCCTATGGGGCTGCTCCAGTGCCGCCTGGGCAGACGGCATCAGCGGCGACGTGGGCGCGGGCCTGAGCTATCAGCCCCATGACCCCACCGGCAGCCGCTACGAAACCCGACCCGTGCCCTACCTGGACCTGGATTGGGGCGACGTCAGCCTGAGCACCGACGACGGCTTGACCTGGAGCGCGCTGAACACCCACGGCATCACCGCCGGCCCCTATATCAATTACCTGGCAGGGCGTACCTCCAACGGTGAGTTGCAGGGCTTGCGCAATGTGTCGGACATGGCTGAGGTCGGCGGTTTCATCCAGTACGCCCCGGCCAACTTCTGGCGGGTCTACGCGCAACTGGGCCAGGCCGTGGGCGGCGGGCATTCCCAGAGCGGCACCCTGGGTAAGATCGGCGGCGAACTGGGCTACCCGTTGGGCGGCGGGATTATCGGCAGCAGTGGGCTGGTGGCGCATTTTGCCGATGCACGCCAGGCCAATACCTTCTTTGGCGTAGACAACAACGAAGCCGCCGCCACCGGCTTTCGGCCCTACAACGCCAGCGGCGGCTTCCAGAACGTGACGTTGAGCCAAAGCTTCGCCTTTCCCCTGGCGCCCCACTGGTCGCTGCTGACCAGCGCAAGCTGGGTGCATCTGGTTGGCTCGGCGGCCCGAAGCAGCATCGTCAAGCAGGCCGGCGAGGTGAATCAGGGGCAGGTGCAGACGGCGATCAGCTACACCTTCGATTAGAACCCGATGCAGTTCTGCCTTAGGTAAGCACATCCAAATGTGGGAGGGGCAAGTCGCATCGTCGCACCGCCCCTCCCACATTTTGCCTGTGATTCGCAGCACAGTTTTCAGTGCTCTTCGCCCTCAGCCAAAAGCGCGATACCACCGATAATCACCCCCACCCCCACCCAATGCAACAGGCTGATGTGCTCACCCAACCCCAACCACGACCCCAGCAGCACCGCCACAAACACCAGTGAACTCAGGGGAAACGCCAGCGACAAACTGCTGCGCCGCAAGATCAGCATCCACACAAAAAACGCCCCCAGGTAACTGGCAATCGCCGCCAGGATCCCCGGGTTACGCGCCACGTCGGCCAGCCACTGCCAAGTGAAATCCATCTGCCCCAATTGATCACCGGCCACCTTGGTAAACAATTGCCCGGCGCTTTCGGTGGCAATCAGCAGCGCCCACAGCACCAGGGTGCCCAGGCGCCCATGTAACCAACCGCTATCGACTGTCTGCGTCGTCATGCCTGACTCCCCGCAATCGCTACCAACATCACACCCAAAGTAATCACCAGCGTACCCAGCCAACGCCTTGGGCTGACCCTTTCCTTGAGCACCACCCTGCCCGCCAGAACCACCAGGCAATAGGCCAAAGCCGCCAACGGAAACAGCAGACTCAATGGCGCACGGGACAGGGCTTCGAGCCAGACGAAAAACTCGATGACATAGGCGCCCACACCGGCCCAGAGCAACGGTGCATTGAACACCTGACCCCAGAATGCGCGCAGGCTGAACCCGCCATCGAGTTGCGGTAAGCGGTCCACGCCCAGTTTGAAACACAGCTGGCCAATCACATCGAGAACAATGGAAAACGCCAGCAGCAACACCACGGTCAGGGTCACGGGAACAGCTCCTCAAACAGGTTGATCAAGGCCTCATTGGTCGCGGCATTGCGCTGCAAATCTTGCGCGCTCCAGCGCTGCGGCGGCGGCTGGTCGGACTTGGCTTCCCAGCGCTTGAACGCGTTGCTGAACTCCGGCGTGGCGAACTCACCGCACACGTCGATGCCAATGATGCGTTTGTGCGCCGCCAACGCCCGCAGGGCCTGGAGCAGATGGGTCAGGCGCATACCGCCCTGATCCCAATTGGTGGCGGCGTCTTCGCTGGCAAGCACATCCTTGTCGATGGTGATCCAGATCGCTTCGGTGGGCAGGCTGGCGATCATCTGGTCGAGGAATTTCGCCCAATCGAGCTCTGCCAGGTTGCGCCAGTGCAGGTGGTTTTCCTGCTGCTGGTGACCCGCTCCATCACCGACCCGACCCCAGACCTTCGACGGCGGGTGCTGCCAGGGAAACAGCTGCAATTGCCCGCGCTTGAGCGCGCCAAGGTTGCCGCCACGCAGTTGTGGGTTATGCAGGTCATCGCTGCACGGGCCGAGGGTGACGATGCGCTTGATCGCCGGCATCTTCAGTGCGCGGTTGACCCAAGAACCACAGTGGCGCTTGGGCGCAAAGCGTACCCAGTCGGGGTGGTTGTCGAAGTGGATCAGGCTGACGGGCTCTTTCAAATCAGCCAAAAAGGCCGGCGTAAGGTGGTGATAGTCACCGGAGCCGACAAACAGGATTTCCGGGCGCGCATCCCTGGGCCGAGGCCGTTGGGCCAGGCGTTCGGTGAATCGTTTCCAGGTTTTTTCTGTGGACCACAGGCGCAGTTTCGGCCCCAGATCGAGCAGGTCCAGACGCGTGGCCCGGCCGTTGGCCAACCGTCGGGCAATGGGTGCCTGGCCGGTAAGGCTGTGGTCGAGGTCAAGTATGTTCAAGGTAGTGTTTCACCCCTAATGGCAGCGCCCAACCGCAGGCCGGCCGGGCTTTAGGGGGGTAATGCAAGGGATGGGCCAGCGTTTGGATGAGCGCCGTTTTTGAAAACAATGAGTATCAAGTGTGGGAGCTGGCAAGCCAGCTCCCACATTAGAGCGGCGTCAGGATCGCGCTTCGGCAATGATCTGGCGAATCGCGCCCACAAAGGCTTCAGCCGGCTGGCCGCCGCTGACAGCGTACTGGTCGTTGAACACAATGGTCGGCACCGAGGTCACTCCGCGGGTGATCCACAGTTTTTCCTGCTCGCGCACTTCGGCGGCATATTCATCAGAGGCGAGAATTTCGGCGGCGCGCTTCAAGTCCAGGCCGACGCTTTCGGCAATGATCGCCAGGGTCGCGTGGTCGGACGGGTCCTGGCCATCGCTGAAGTACGCCTTGAAGAGTGCTTCCTTGAGGTTGTACTGCAAGCCTTCCAACCCGGCCCAATGCAACAGGCGATGCGCATCGAAGGTGTTGTAGATGCGGCTCTGGCCGTCGGTGCGAAAAGCGAAGCCCAACGCTGCGCCCATGTCGCGGATGCGCGCACGGTTGGCCTGGGATTCTTCGGCGGTGGGGCCGTATTTTTCAGTGATGTGCTCGACGATGTTCTGACCTTCGGCGGGCATGTTCGGGTTCAGCTCGAACGGCTGGAAATGAATCTCGGCCTGCACCTCGGCACCAAGCTGGTCGAGGGCTTCGGTCAGGCCGCGCAGGCCGATGATGCACCAGGGGCAGGACACGTCGCTGACGAAATCGATTTTCAGGGGAGTACTCATGGTAGGCAACCTCGCTGGCTTGAATGCGCCGCAAAGGTTGCACGATACACCAACTTCACAACACCTTCGAAGGCTCACCCAAGTCGATCTGCGCCCAGTGCGCGGTATCTTCACGATGAGACTGCAGGTAGGGCAACACCGCCGCCAGCAACGGCGCCTTGAACGCTTCCTGGAAACGGTGGGCCAGGCCGGGTATCAGTTTCAACTGGCTACCCTGGATATGCGCGGCCAGGTGCACGCCGTGCATCACCGGCAACAACGGATCGGCCGTGCCGTGCACCACCAGGGTCGGCACGCGCAGTTGGTTGAGCAACGGCACGCGGCTGGGCTCGGCGAGGATCGCCATGATCTGGCGCTTGACGCCCTCGGGGTTGAACGCACGGTCGTAGGACAGCGCCGCCTGATGCAGCAACGCCTGACGATCATCCTTCACATTCGGGCTGCCCAGCGCCGCAAGCAAATCGGCTTGCTGCTCCAGGGCCACCTCACGATTGGGCGCGCTGCGCCGTGACAATAATTGCACCAGCGCCGCGTTCGGGGCGGGCAGGCCCTCGGCGCCGGAGCTGGTCATGATCAACGTGAGGCTTTCCACCCGCTGCGGCGCCATTGCCGCCAGGTGCTGGGCGATCATGCCGCCCATGCTTGCGCCAAGGACATGGAATTGCTGCACCTGCAACGCATCCATCAAGCCCAGCGCGTCGTCGGCCATGTCGGTCAATGTATACGGCGCAGCCACCGGCAAACCGAGCTTGTAGCGCAGCACCTCGAAGGTCAGGTTGGCACTGGCCGGCGCTTGCCGCCAGGTGGACAGGCCGACGTCACGGTTGTCGTAACGGATCACCCGAAACCCTTGCTCGCACAGGGCGACCACCACTTCATCCGGCCAATGGATCAACTGCCCACCCAGGCCCATCACCAGCAGCAACGCAGGGTCCGACGCCCGCCCGATACTTTGGTAGGCGATGCTCACCTGTTCCAGGTCGACGGTTTGGGTCGGGACATTGACATCACATCGAGAAGCCGCAAAGGACGGCAGGCCGAATAGCAGAGCGGCCAGTAAAAGCAACACACGCATGAAAAACACCGAAACGCAGAACCCCAGTAGAGCGCGAGTCTGATGAAGTTTGTTCAAGCGCGCTGCCACAGTTGCGTGACAATTTGATGAATGACGCCGAGCGGTCATCGGCCTCTAACTATGTAGGCCACAACCTTCCTCTTGCTCAACGTTAATGAGGCTCTCTTTTTTCGTGAGCACCGTCCCCTTTGGGTCGCCAGCGAATAAAGCTTGTTCACTTCAGCACAGTCCGCAACGTAGCGGCCTGTGCGCTCCAACGCCCTACTTCAAGGATTGAAACCATGACCCACACTACAGGCCCCACCGATTTCGGCGTCTGGTCTCCACTGCCGCTACCGAGCATTGACGAAGACCTGTTGGTCGACGCCACCCAACGCTGGCAAGACTGCCGCCGCGATATGCTCACGCTGATGGCCGGCATTCCGACGGTTCGCAGTTCGATCAACCGCCTGCTCCAAACCGATCTGCAACTGGACGGCGAGCGCGTGATGCTGCAATTCCCCGCTACCGAACAACGCGGCCGTAGCCTGATCAGCCTGACCGATGCCTGCCTCTACCTGCAACAACACCCAAACCTGGACACGACGCAAATACCGGAATGCAACCTGCTTTACCTGCCGGCGCAACCACCCCTGGCGCAACACACCGTTGCCCAACTGCTCGATGAGCTTAAAACCCTGGATCTGGAGCAAGCGATCGAGGACAACTGGTTGCGCTATTGGCGCACGGAGCGGGCCCCCAATACGCCTCTGACCTGCCTCAACCGGGCGACCGAACTTTACCGGATCCACTTCGAAGCCAGTGGTGAACACTTGCTGGCCGAAAAAAAGATCCATCCCGAAGTGCTCACACCGTTGTTCTCGCTGATCAACCCGGTAGCGCCCACGGCCGACGCGCCAAAATTCTGCGTCGAGCAGCTGTTGCTCAAGCGCACCGGGGCCAATGCCATCGCGCTGCCCGGCGCCTGGGTCCTGACCCTGGATACAGAACAACCGGTCAGCCAACTGGTGTACCTGCCGACACAGGCGCCTGCCTGGCATACCTTTAGCCGGCGCCTGGACCTGGAGCGTTGGTTGCTCGACCGGCAAACCACATTGTTCGCAGCCAGCAATATCGATCCCCTGGCCAGTATCGAGTACAAGATCAACAACAACCCGCTGGAAGCCGGCCTCAACCTTTGGCTCAAGCAGTTGGCCAACCAGCAATACCAGGACGCGATCAAGCCGTTGGCCCACGTCAAGCTCCACGATGCCTTCCAGGCCAGCCAGCATATTGACCAACGCGATGTTCAGCGCCGGGCCCAGGCACTCTTTGCGCAAGCGCCCGACCAACCGGGGACGACCGTCGATGCACAGGTCGACAGTAACCTGCCACAGTTCGGCCTGCTGCATAACGGCATGCACGCCAGCCGACGCAAGGTCCTGATAAGACAGCACCGCCGCGCCCTGGAAAAACTGTTCGGCAGCAACACCCCGACGAGCCCAGCCTGGCAATCGTTCAAACAGCAACTGGACAACCTGAAAGTGCAGCAACGCGCCGCTGAAGACGCGGCACGCGCCATGCTGAACCGTAGACACTTGGATTTCGCCGCACTCAACACCCACTACTCCGCGCTCTACCAGGCGCGCCTGCAGGGGCTGCGGATCGAGGCGAACATTCAGCGGGCCCTGGACCAGATCACCGAAGCCGAACTGCTACAGATCACCAGTGCCCTGGATACGCCTGAGCCTGACGTCATGACGTTGGTGTTGTCGGTCAAGCGGCCCGGCGATCTCCAGCCGACACACACCGAACTCAACGGGCCGCTGGTCTTGCTTCCCCCCCAGGACACGCAAACCCCAACCACCGGCAGCGGCACGCATTTCGTCTACTGGCCCGGTAACGACGGCGGCTTGCAACGCTTCGCCTCCCGACAGGCGCTGGAAGAAGCTTTGTTCGCCATCCATCCCCAAGATGAGGTACTGGCCCTGCAGTTCAAGCCATTGGCCCAAGATCCCTTCGAGTACAGCCTGAGCAGTCAACAAACCGCCTTCGAAGAAAAAGCCGCGAGACTGCGCCAAACCTGGTCCGCCCCGGAAGACGCCGCAACGCTAGCCGGTGAGTTGGAAAGACTGCGTGCACAAACGCTGCCGAGCTTGCTGATCCCGGATAACGCGGCACGCGAAGCCGCGTACCTGCAACTCATCGAGCAATACAATGCCCAGGTGCTGGCCAACGACATGCAACCGTGGATGCGCCTACCGTCCACAGAAAAACACGAAACCCTAAAGAAACTGCTGAGCGCCTATATCCCCGCGCTGACCCGTTCACAGGCCTTGTTTGGACGCTCGCTGCCAGCACGTGACGTGTTTGTCAGCCAACAGCTGGATGCACGCTTGCGCAAGGATTTCGGCATTAAAAAAGGTTTTACCCTGGAGCTGGAGCTGCCCGACTCGGTGGCGCAAAAGCGCGATATCGTTGCCGGTGCCGCGCCGGGCTCGCCAATCAAAATGATCGATGTCCCCAGCGCTAAACGCAGCAAGATGACCCTGGACACCCTGGCCTTACTCAACATCGGCGCTGATATAAGTCTGCGCCTGGGGTTCGTGAGCGTCGAAGTGACGGCCGATGATCCCCTCGAAGGCAACACCCTGAAGGCGGGTGTCACCAGCCACTATCTGGCGGCCATGGTCAAGGACCTCAATCTGGCGCAACGCTATGAAACGCGGATTATCAGGGCCTTCGATGGTTCACCGGAGGAGTCTACATTCCAAAAACAGTACCGCCGCGAATGCCTGGTCGAACCCCTGCGTCTGATGCTCAAGGCCCAAGGCCTGCTGGCGGTCATGCAAAACCATATCAACAGCGACGAACTGAGTACCCTCAATACAGCGATCGATGCCGATACCCAGAGCGCCTGGGATGTCGATGGCAAGCGCATCCGCCTGTTGCCGGCCCACCTGAGCATAGGCGGCAAGGACACAAACCAGGAAAGCCCGATCACACTATCGGGTATCACATTCATTGAGGAACAGAACAGCGGGAGCATCGTGCTCTACCTACCCGACGCCCCCGACCAACGCTACCTGCGCGGTTATGCCAGCCTTGAAAAGGCGCGCCTTGCTCTGTTTGAACTGTGCCGGCTCGACAGCATGTTGGAGTATGTCGCGGGCCGTGCAATCAAGGGGGACGTACGGGCACACATCAGCCGCATCGGCCAGGCCATCGACAAAGACCAAAACGCGATGATCCAGTCAGGCTTTGCTTGGCCGGCCACCACTTCGCTGGCTGTCCATCAGTTGAATGCCCATAGGGGCCGCCTGCTCGAAGCCCATCGTAATGACTCGCGCTCCAACGATGATCTGGCCAATGAGAGGTACCATCTTCAAAGCGCCAGGGTGTTCAACGGCATCAAAATTGCCCTCAGTATTGTCCCGGTGGTTGGCACCGCCGTCTCCCTGGTAGACGCTGGCATCAGCCTATATCAGGCGGTTGCTGCGTTCCGGCGCGGTGATATCGGCGATGGCATCGACCTGCTGGCCTCGGTGTTCGAAAGCCTGTTGTATGCGGCCATGGATGCCCTGGCCATGGCCGCGGTGCCCAGCGCACGCGCCAGCACCGCCCGCCAACTGAGCGCAGCACGCCAAGGCAAACAGGCACCAAGCCCAAGCTTCTGGCGATCCTTGAAACGCCGCCAGGGCACCACCACTCGCCAGCGCTTCGCTGGCTTCGAACACCCCGACCCCCTTGCAAGCGGCAGCCTGCAACCGGTGTTGACCGGGCCCTATCGCCACACCTTGCGCCATAACGTGTCCGGCGATTACTTCATCTTCAGTGAAGGGCGTTATTACAGAGTCAGGTACGACGCCGGCACCGGAGAAATGCGCCTGATTGCCAGAAACAGGTACGACAGTGTGGTCGTTGAACTGGACCCTGCCCTGCAATGGGACACTTACGGAGCGCTGCATGGTGGTCGCAACACCGTTTATGGCGGTGGCAGCCGGCGCAGAGGGCGTGGGGAAGCCCAGCCGGGCAGCGTTCCACCGGCGGTCAATCGGCAACTCCCGGCACCCGCGCTGGAGGTCAATACGCAGCGCGCTACGCTCGGTAACGATGTGACAACCCAATACAACAACCTTAAGACCCAAGTCGATGCCAGCACCGCAAAGTTAAGAAAATACGCAAGCGACTATCCAACCCCCTCAACCACGTCCACTCAAAGAACAACAGACAGCAAAGCCCTGGATGTCGACCTGGCCAGGGACATCGAAAGCGCCAAGAAGATGTATACGTCGCTCGAACTGGCCCAGCAACAGCAAGTCCGCCTACCCGACTTCAACTATGCAGCAGAACTGAGTAAAACAGCCCACATTGTGTCGGACCGACTCAATCACCTGATTCACCATGCCAGCAACCGTTCCGTGGCGTCACTTGACCGATCCATCGCGATCACCCAGCAACTGGATAACCTGTCTCCAGCCTCCCCCATCACTCAAACACTGCTCAATGAAGTGAGGCAATGCCGCCTGAACATACTTGATGATCTTAACGTGATAGAGCGCTCGATGAAGGACATGGGCACCTGGAGCAAACGCATTACCGCCAGAACGGCGCGCACTGAGGTCGCGGCCAACCTGGCTCATTGGAAGCAGAAATTTACCGACCTGCGCATTACCAGTATGCGCAGCGGCCAACTGTTGCACCCCATCACCCGCCGACAGCAAACCGTGGGCATTGACTGGATCTACCAGGAAACTGCGGTGAATCAGGCCAGGCACAACGTCAGCCGCGCTCTAACCGCGCACATGACCCTACCCGAAGCCAATATCAGCCGGGTCGAACGCAATCGAATATTGCAGAACTGCATCAAGGTCTATGAAGAATTCTCACGTGATCTGAGTGCCTGGAACGAGAGGTCACCAGATCATTTCGATCCGAACTTTTTCCAACTCATGCAAAAAGACCTTGACCGCTTGATTCGAAAAGCCGAACGGGCCATCAAGAAACCCGCCTCCGAGCCCAATCCAAACGCTACTCGGAAGGCCTTTGAAACCGAGGACGGGCAACTATTGATAGGCACCGAAAAACCCGCCGGGCAACAATCACCGCGACAATTCATCATCAGCGACGCCGACGGCAATCCCACTGAGGTATGGGATAGGGTTGGCGACAGCAACACCTACCGTTTGAACCCGACCCAGAGCCAACCTGCCGCCGCCCCGCCTGCGCTGCCCACCGACCGCCGCGCCACGCTTGCGGATGCCCGTACCCGCCTGGACGCAGTGGATGCTTTTGAAAAGCAGGTGCGAGGGTACAAAACCATGGAGCCGATCAACCTCGAACACAGGCTGGTCACCGAAGCCAAACAACTCAGGATTCGCGCCAACAACGTGCAAAGCCTGGACGCGGGCAACCCGATTGTCGATCAATTACGCACTCGTGCAACCGCGCTTGAACAGGCAGGCGAAGCCTTACGGATCCAACGCAGCCTGGAAAGCCCAACGCCGACTGAAGGCTACCTGGACTATCTGGCCGGTAAAGGCCGAGTGGTGATTCGAAAAATCGGCGCGCGTAAAAAGCTAAGGGACAAACGCCCTGACGGCAAAGACGACTACCTGCAGGAATACGAGATCTACGACTCGAACCGGCAGGCTAAGGCTGACCAACCGATCTGGTACGCGCACTTTCACTATGACGCGCTGCAGTCCTCGTTCGACAGTTTCCCCAAGGCGCATTTAAAGCGCTTTGAACAACGCTACCTGGGCATGAAATGGCAAGCCGCAGCAGAGGGACTGGCATTTGCAGACACTAAAATCTGGCGTGGGTCTATCGAAAAGCCCTTCGCCAGAATGCACTTCCAGGCGCTGAAGTAAGCCCAATAGGTGGACGGCCAACATGAAGAGCTTTCAATGAATTATCATTGTGCGCAAATACTATTCATGGAGGCGACAGTGCTGGAAATCCGTCATCTAAAAACACTGCATGCCCTGCGTGAAGCCGACAGCCTGGTGGAGGCAGCCGAGCGCCTGCACCTGACACAGTCCGCCTTGTCCCACCAGTTCAAGGAACTGGAAGAGCGCCTGGGCATGCCGCTGTTCGCGCGCAAGACCAAGCCTGTGCGCTTCACCAGCGCAGGACTGCGTCTGCTGCAACTGGCGGACGCCACCCTGCCCTTGCTGCGTGGTGCCGAACGCGACATCGCACGGCTGGCAGGCGGCACCGCCGGGCGCCTGCACATGGCCATCGAATGCCACAGCTGCTTCCAGTGGCTGATGCCCACTATCGACCAGTTCCGCGATGCGTGGCCGGAGGTCGAGCTCGACCTGGCCTCCGGCTTTGCCTTCGCCCCCCTGCCGGCCCTGGCCCGTGGCGACCTGGACCTGGTGGTGACTTCCGACCCGCTGGAGCTGCCGGGTATCACCTATGTGCCGCTGTTCACCTACGAAGCCATGTTGGCCGTGGCCAACCAGCACCCGCTGGCGAACAAGTCATACATCGTGCCGGAAGATCTGCTGACGGAAACCCTGATCACCTACCCGGTGGAAAGAGACCGCCTGGACATCTTCACCCGCTTCCTGGAACCGGCCGACGTGGAACCCGCCCTGGTACGCACCTCGGAGCTGACGGTGATGATGATGCAACTGGTGGCCAGCGGCCGAGGCGTCTGCGGTATGCCCCACTGGGCGCTGCATGAGTACAGCTCACGCGGGTATGTGAAGGCCAAGCGCCTGGGCGAGAAAGGTCTGTTCGCCACGCTGTACGCGGGCATTCGGGCGGACATGCTGGATGCGCCGTACATGCGCGACTTCTTGCTGACGGCCAAGGACACGTCGTTTTCCACCCTGGATGGGGTCAGCGCAGTGCGTTAAGCGACTTCGCAGCCGCCAACGGTAACCACGATGCGAAGCGAGCCGCTCTTGATCCTGATCTGCTTTTGATTTTAAGCGCCCCGTCAAACCACGCTGGCCGAACGCAGGCTTGAATCCGTGGGTAACCCGGCAGGACGCCGGGTTAGCCGTCCTGGGCCAAGGATGGCCCATGACGGCGGCCCACGGATTCAAGCCGGAGTGAGGGCACACCGAGCCTAAGCGAGGTGCCGAGTGGTGGGGCAAGAGCGCTTTGGTTACTTTCGCGCTTTTCGAAAGTGACCCGCTGTAAAAGCGGAACCAATAGCAGCCGTGCCCCAAATAACGGATATGTACTCGGTCTGATTCAGCATCCCAACCAACCCTGAGGCCGCCATCGGGGGCAAGCCCCCTCCCACATTTGAATCGTGTGGCATCAGTTAGATCGTCGTCGGCTTTCAGGCCGCCATCGGGAGCAAGCCCCCTCCCACATTGGATATCACTGATCTTTTAACTCACGCCACATGTGGATCTTGTCGAAATACTCCTCACCTACCCGCACCGCCAACGGCTCCAAGCCGTACTGAATGAAGCCGCAACGCTGGTACAGCGCAAACGCTGCCTCATTCCCGGCAGTGACAGTCAGTTGGATCAGTTCCAGCCGCGGGTGCCTACGGGCCTCCTCCAGAGCGGCCTCTACCAGTTGCCGGCCCAAGCCTCGCTGTTGATAAGCCGCACTCACATACATGCCGAATAATGTTGCCTTGTGCCACGCCTTCTCCCGCGGTTCGAACGCCAGACCGACGATACCCGCCAATTGGTCGCCCTCGAATGCGCCAAGCAGATGATCCAGCGCGCTGCTCACGCGTTTTTCCCACCAGCTCAGGGGCATCGCGGCGCGCTCGGCAACACTGGAGGTAAACGCCTGGGGATAAGCGCCATAAGCCTCAAGCATCAACGCCCGATACGCCAGGGCATCGCTAGCCTGCAGCGGGCGAATCATCATGCGCTGAACAAGGAAGCACGATAATGCGGCAGGATGAACTCACGCGTCAGCGGCGCCAACTCCAGGCCACCGTCGCCCATGGGGTCGATCCAGCATATTTCTTCTATTTCAGCCGCCGGTTCGACCGCCACGTCGATATGCAGCTGGTACATATCGGCCTGCACCATAAAACCCGGCTCGTTTGCGGCCCGGCTCGAGAATTGGCCGAGGTACACGGCTTCTTGCGGATTGATGTGCAGGTTCAGCTCTTCGTGCAGCTCACGAGCCAACGCCTGGAGCGGGGTTTCGTCAGCGTCGATCTTGCCGCCAGGCTGCATGAAGGCCCGGGTGCCGCGCTTGCGTACCAGCAGGGTTTGGCCGTCTTTATCGATCAGGACGGCGGCGGCGATGCGGATAGTTGAATGGCTCATGAAGGAATCGAGGTCTCGTCCGGTTGTTTGATGAATATGCTGTATTTGGCACCCTCCATGGCTTCGAAGGCAATCAGCTTGTCTACCAGCGGCAGGTTCAACACCTTGCCGGCGTTGAGCAGCAACATGCCGTTGTCGGCATTGAGGTTGCGGGCAAGCACCATCCCGGCTTCAAGTTCGCGGGTAGTGAGGACTTTGACCGTGGGGTCGCCCAGGGTCACGTCACTGAGGAAAGTCGCGCAGGCCAGCACAAAGTCTTCCACCAGCGTCGGGTCATACAAACGCCCGGCGTATTTGCGGATATACAGCAGCGCTTCGTCGCTGTTCAGGTGCCGCTCCAGGATCAAGCCCTTTTGCAGCTCGATGAAATCCACCGCCAGCTTCAACAACCGCGCCCCCGCCGGAATGGCCTCGCCCTTGAGGTGGTCGGGAAACCCCGAGCCGTCCCACCGTTCCTGATGATGACGAATGATCCGCGCTGCATCCTTCATCGGCTCCAGGGTCATCAACAGTGATTCGCTTTGCGTCGGGTACTCGCGATACTGCGCGCGGTCGGTGCTGTGCAGCTTGTCCGCCGGCGACACCATCATGCTGTCGCTCCAGCTCAGCTTGCCGATGTTGTACAGCGCGGCGGCCATGGTCAGGTCGCGGGTGCTGGCTTCGTCCAGGGACTGGGCGGCGCAGCACACGCGGATCAGCTCGATCAACGCGCGGTTGGTCTGCTTGTTCTTGGGCAAGCGCAGGTTGGCCAACAGCGAAAACACTTCAGTGCCGGTCACGTAGCTGCGCTTGAGCTCGTCATAGGCCAGGTCGAGCATATCGGCGGTCTGCTGCAACTCGGCGGTGCGCGCGGTCACGCGTTTTTCCAGGGTGGCGTTGAGCGCTTTGAGCTGCTCGTTCTGCTCGCGGGTCAGTTGTTGGAGCCGCTGGTGTTCGAGGCACTGCTGCAGCACCAGTATCAGCTCTGCGTCATTCCAGGGCTTGCTGATGTAACGGTGGATCTGCCCGTCATTGATTGCCTTGATGATGGTGTCATGGTCTGCGTAACCGGTGAGCAGGATGCGGCCGGTGGCGGGATACAGGCGGTGAACCTGCGCCAGAAGCGTGGCCCCGTCCATACCGGGCATACGCGCATCGCTCATCACCAAATCCACGGGCCGACTGGCCATGATCTCCAGCGCCTGGGTGCCGCTGGTGGCCAATAACACCTCGTAAGGCTGGCCGCGCAGCAAGCGGCGCAGGCTATTGAGGATCGATTCCTCATCGTCAACCAGCAAAACGGCAGACTTCGTAGCGAGTTGTTCATCCATGGTGACTCTGCCTTCAAATTGAACGAAGTTAAGCTAGATTGACGAGGGGGGACGTGCCCGTACCGGCTCCCGGCGCACAGCGCTGTTGATTTGACGCCAAGTGGCCGTCGATATCAAGGAGCTCGACTATGCTGTCACTGCCAGTGGGCACCGAGCTACGCAGTCCAGCCAGGGAAGGAATCGCTATGCCATCAAGTCTTTTGCCTAGGCCAGACGCGCCATGAACACCCAAGGTGAACGTGCCAACCGTCGCATCCTCATCGTCGATGACACCGCCTCGATCCATCAGGACTTTCGCAAGATCCTCTGCGCCGATGAAGACGGCAAGCCCTCCCTCGATACCCTGGAGTCGACCCTGTTCGGCACCACTGCACCGTTGCGCCAAGCGTTCGAGCTGGATTCCGCCTACCAGGGTCAGGAAGCGCTGGCGCTGGTGAACAAGGCGCTGGCGGACAACGCCCCCTACGCCATGGTGTTTATCGACATGCGCATGCCGCCCGGCTGGGACGGGCTGCAAACCATCGAACAGCTATGGAACGTCGACCCCAACCTGCAAATCGCCCTGTGCACCGCCTACTCCGACTATTCCTTTGAGGCCATCGAAGCGCGACTGAAATACAGCGATCAGTTGCTGATCCTGAAAAAACCTTTCGACCCCTTGGAAATCCGCCAGATGGCCAGCGCACTGACCTGGAAATGGCAACTGGCCCAGGACGTGGCCCACAAGGTGCTCGGCCTGGAACGCATCATTGAAGAACGCGTGCAGGAACTGCTCAAGGTCTCGCACCTGTTGCAATACGATGCCCTCACCGAGTTGCCCAACAGCACGTTACTCGGCGACCGGTTGACCCAGGCCATCGCCCTGGGCCGGCGGCATGACTCGCAACTGGCGGTGATGTTTATCGGGCTGGACCGCTTCAAACGCATCAACAACGCCCTCGGCTATCCGGTGGGCGATGAAGTGCTGCAGCACGTCAGTCGCAGCCTGGTGGCGACGGTACGCGCTTCGGATTCAACGTTTCGCTACGGCGCCGATGAGTTCGTGATCCTGCTCAACGATATCCAACACCCTCAGCAAACCCAACACATTGCGCAAAAACTGCTCAGCGCCGTCAGCGCAACGCGTCATATTGCGGGGCACGACCTGAACGTCACCGCAAGCCTGGGTATCAGCATTTACCCCAATGACAGTACCAATGCGGTGCAACTGATCAAGCACGCCGAAACCGCCATGCGCACCAGCAAGGAACGTGGCCCCAACGACTTCAGCTTTTACACCGAAGACATGAACCGCCGCGCCCAGCACCAGCAAAACCTGGAGAGCGCGATGCGCCAGGCCCTGGAACGTCATGAGTTCGTCCTGCATTACCAACCCAAGCTGGATCTGGCGTCCGGGCGGATCGTCGGCGCCGAGGCGTTGACCCGCTGGTTTGAACGGCAGTCAGGCTGGATCAGCCCGGCGCAGTTCATTCCGGTGGCCGAAGACAGCGGGCTGATCGTGCGCCTGACCCAGTGGGTGTTGCGCCAAGCCTGCGAGCAAGCCCAAGCCTGGCGGGATCTGGGCCTGGCGCCGCTGCGCATGTCGGTGAACATCTCGGCGATCGACTTTCGCCAACGGGACTTCGTCGACAACCTGGCCGCCATCCTCAAGCAAACCGGCCTGCCGCCCGCCCAGCTGGAGCTGGAAATCACCGAAAGCGTACTGATGCAGAATGTCGACGAGACCGTAGACACCCTGCGCAGAATCAAGGCCATGGGCGTGCGTCTGGCGCTGGACGATTTCGGCACCGGCTATTCGAGTCTGAGCTACCTGCGGCGCTTTCCCATCGATGTGCTGAAAATAGACCAGTCCTTCGTGCGCGGCCTCAGCGTAAATAACCAGGACGAACAACTGATCAGCGCTATCATCGGCATGGGCAAGAGCCTGGAGCTGAACATCATTGCCGAAGGCGTGGAAACCGTCGAGCAACTCAATTTCCTCAAGGCCCACAAGTGTGAAGAGGGCCAGGGTTTTCTCTTCAGCAAGGCCTTGCCCCCCAAGGATTTCGTGCAGTTGCTGCAAGTGGGTTGCGCGACACTGATGCCCCATCCATAGCCCTAGGCCTGCAAGGAGTGCTCGCTTGAGCAACGTTTCTACTACCCGATTCAGCCTTGTGCTCGCGTTGGGCCTGTGCACCGGCGCAGTACTCGCGGCCGCACCGCTGGACGAAGCCCTAAAGCCGTTGCCGAGTGTTCCCCTACAGGATCCGGCCAAGGTTGAGCTGGGCCGTCGGCTGTTCAATGATCCGCGCTTATCGGCCAATAACAGCTTGTCCTGCGCCAGCTGCCATCACCTGGAAACCGGCGGCGCCGACAACAAATCTTTCTCCCTTGGCCTGGATGGCAAGCCGGTGCCACTCAATACGCCCACCGTGTTCAACGCCAGCCTGAACTTCAAGCAGTTCTGGAATGGCCGGGTCGACACCCTTCAAGCGCAGATCGAGCACGCGGTCATCAGCCCGGTGGAAATGGGCAGCGACTGGAAAGCTGTGGAATACAACCTGTCCGCCTACCCTGATTACCAGCGCGCCTTCGCGCAGGTGTATGCCGATGGCGTCAGTGCCGCCAACGTGCAGGATGCGCTGGCGAGTTACGAGCGCACGCTGCTGACGCCCAACTCGCGCTTCGACCAGTACCTGCTGGGCAACACCGAGATACTGACGATCAAGGAAAAATACGGCTACCAGCGTTTCAAGGAGTACGGCTGTATTGCCTGCCATCAGGGCGTGAATATCGGCGGCAATATGTTGCAGAAATTCGGCGTGATGGACGATTACTTCAAGGCACGAGGCAACCCGGTCGAATCGGACCTGGGCCGCTACCTGCTGACCGGCGATGAAGAGGACCGCCACGTGTTCAAGGTGCCCAGCCTGCGCAATGTGGCCGTCACCGCACCTTACTTCCACGACGCCTCGGCCAAGACGCTTGAAGAGGCGGTTGACGTGATGTTCAAGTATCAGTTGGGGCGCAATCCTTCTCAGGAAGACAAGGAGCTGATTATCCAGTTTCTCAGAACCTTGACCGGCGAATGGGCGGGCAAGCCGCTATGAGACGTTTTTCGCGCCGTCGTGCCAGCCAGATGCTGCTGGGCCTGATAGCCTTGTTATTGGCCTCTACACTGGTGTTTTTGTACCTCAAATCTTCCCGCGACCAAACAGCCACTTATACCCAGTCCCGGGACCTGATCCGCCAGCTTCAGCAACTCAATGCCCAATGGGACAGTGAAGTGCTCAAGGCCCGGATCGCGATTACCCACAACTACGATCCGCTGGTCACGCCCCTCTCGGACATGACCCGTATCTGGTCTGAACTACAAGGCCGCGACACCTACCACAACCCTGCCGACCTGCCGAGTTGGCAAGCCAGCCAGGCAGCGTATGTGGCCGCTATCCAGGAAAAAGCCCGGCTGGTGGATCAGTTCAAGTCCCACAACGCCGTATTGCGCAACTCGCTGGCGTTTTTGCCGACCGCCGAAGACGACATTCAAGCCCAATTCAACCAGATTGACGATCAAGGCCGGCTGCAAGTGCAAGGCGTGGCCACCGACACTTACGACCTGCTGCTCAGCAGCCTGGAGTTTGCCCAGGTCACCAGCGATGAACGCGCCGCCGATATCCTGGTGGGCCTGGGCAAACTGGCGATCAACAAACAGAGCCTGCCCAGTGAGTTCCAGGCGCCGGTGGAGATCCTCAGCAACCATATTTCGCTGATCCTGCGCGAGCAGCCGCTGGTCAACAGCCTCCTCGAACGCATTGCCGCCGTGCCGGTGGCCGAGCGCCTCGATGACCTGACCACCCACCTCAATCAGGACCAGCAGACCGCGGACCTCGTTGACCATCAATATCATCGCTACCTGCTGATCTTCTCGACGCTGCTGGTGGTGCTGTTGCTCTACCTGGCGGTGCGTCTGCTGCGCAGTTTCGCCGAGATCAACCGCGTCAATCGCGCCTTGCAATCGGCCAACGAAACCCTGGAGCAACGGGTGGAACGGCGCACCCAACAACTCAAGGATGCCCAGAGCGAACTGCTGGACAGCGCCCGCCAGGCAGGCATGGCAGAGATCGCCACCAACGTGCTGCACAACGTCGGCAACGTGCTCAACAGCGTGAATATTTCTGCCGAGCTGGTCAGCCGTAAACTGCGCAGCAGCAAAGCGCTGGGCCTGGGCAAAGCGATGCAACTGATCAACGCACACCAGGGCGACCTGGGCACCTTTCTCACCGAAGATGCAAAGGGCAAATTGCTGCCCGGCTACCTCAACCAACTGGTGGAAGCGATCGCCGTGGAGCAACAGGGCATGAGCGATGAGCTGGCGCAACTGAGCAAAAGCATCGATCACATCAAGGACATCGTCTCGACCCAGCAATCCTATGCCGGCGCCGCCACATTGCTGGAGCCGATCAATATCGGCGCCTTGATGGACGATGCCCTGCGCATGAACGCCGGCGCGCTGAGCCGTCACCACGTCACTGTGGTCAAGGAATACGCACAAGTACCGCAGATCCTCGGCGACAAGCATCGCCTGCTGCTGATCATGGTCAACCTGATCAGCAACGCCAAGTACGCCATGTCCAACCTTTCCGAGAGGCCACGGCAAATCACGCTGAAGGTCGAGGCCCAGGGTGAAGATACCTTGAAGATCAGTGTGAAGGACGATGGCGAAGGCATACCCCCCGAGAACATGACACGGATCTTCACCCATGGTTTTACCACGCGCAAAGAAGGCCATGGCTTCGGCCTGCACAGCTGCGCCCTGGCCGCAGTGCAAATGCACGGCCAGCTCAGTGCTCACAGCGACGGGCCGGGCCTCGGCGCGGTATTCACCTTGACCATTCCCCTGACCCTTGCCGGAAGCAGCTCATGAACCAACCTCCCAACCGGCGCGTCCTGCTGATCGATGACACACCGTCCATTCATGAGGATTTTCGCAAGATCCTGATGCCGGATACTGCGCCCAACCAGGCGCTGGATGACATGGAGTCGGCACTGTTTGGTGACGCGGCCAAGCCCCAGGCCCAGGCGTTCGAACTGCATTCGGCCTATGGCGGCGAAGAGGGCCTGGGCTTGCTCACCAGCGCCATGGCGCAGCAGCGTCCTTATGCACTGGCGTTCGTTGACATGCGCATGCCCCAAGGCTGGGACGGCGCGAAGACGATCGAGGCGTTATGGCAGGTCGCACCCGAGTTGCAAGTGGTGGTATGCACCGCGTACTCGGATTACTCCTGGGAAGACCTGCTGTTGCGCCTGCAGGCCCATGACCGTTTGCTGATCCTGAAAAAACCGTTCGACAATATTGAAGTGCAACAGATGGCCAATACCCTGGCTAATAAATGGGACATGGCCCGGCGTGCGTCGCTGCAAACATCTCTGCTGGAACAACTGGTTGAAGAACGCACCCAGGCGCTGCAATTGGAAATCAACGAGCGCAAGCATCTGGAAAGCCAACTGGTGCAGTCGGAAAAGCTCGCCTCCCTTGGGCAGCTCGCCGCCGGCGTCGCCCATGAAATCAACAACCCGGTGGGGTTTATTTCCTCCAACCTCAGCACGCTCGACAGCTACTTCACGCAGCTGCAACAGATGCTCGACGCCTATCAACGCAGCGAGGAACACCTCGCGGCGCCAGAACAGCGGGATCAGCTAAAGGTTTTGCGCACCGACCTGGAACTGGATTTCCTCAAGGAAGACATACCGATCCTGATCCGCGAATCCAAGGAAGGGATTGGCCGTGTCGTGCAGATCGTCAAAGACCTGAAGAACTTCTCACGCGTGGATAACGACCAGACCTGGCAATTGGCTGACCTGCAGCAAGGCATCGATTCGACCCTGAACATCGTCGCCAGCGAACTCAAGTACAAGGCCGACGTGGTCAAGCACTACACGCCCCTGCCGGACATCGAATGCCTGGCCTCGCAGCTCAATCAGGTAGTGATGAACCTGGTGATCAATGCGGCCCAGGCCATGGGGCCCCAGCGTGGCACCATTACCATCAGCAACGGCGTGGAAGGCGAGAATATCTGGCTGGAAGTGGCCGATAACGGCTGCGGAATTGCCCCTGAAAGCTTACAGAAGATTTTCGACCCGTTCTTTACCACCAAGCCTGTGGGCGAAGGGACTGGACTGGGATTGTCACTGTCCTACGGCATCATCAAGAAACACGGCGGGGATATCTCCGTCAGCAGCGAACTGGGCAGGGGCACGACATTTCGCGTGGTGTTGCCGATTCGCCAGACGGCGGCGTAGGGCACGCCGCCGAATCATCCTCACGCGTCGGCTTTTTTCGGGGTCGACCCAAACGAGGCAAAGCGCTTGTTGAAGCCGGCAATGCGGCCTTCGGCTTGGGTCTTACGCTGTTGGCCGGTGTAGACCGGGTGCGAAGCACTTGAAACATCCAACGGGATATAGGGATAAGTGTTGCCGTCGCTGTGTGTGTGGGTGCGGTCGCTGTCGGCAGTGGAGCCGATGAGGAAGTACACGTCGGCGGCGGTGTCGTGGAACAGTACGGTGCGGTAGTCAGGGTGGATACCAACTTTCATAAGGCCTCCGGGGCGTTTGGGTGCATTAGACGCGTTATACAGTAACACTAAATGCCCCTGCAAACGAGAACCGATTGCAATAATAACCGCTGGAAACGTTCCAGGCGTTCCTGGAAGTCCCTTTCCAGGAAATCGAGCTAATCCATGATTGAGCTCATCGGTTCAAACCAATCCGACTCAACTGCCGGTCGCCCCGAGTTTTGACTTAACCAAATCAGGCGTGGCTTCGTTGTGCTTCACTGCGTTGACATAGCCTTGAACGACCCCCACCAAATTCCCCCTCGCAGCACTGAAAAGTGCCTGGTCAAAACCATCAGCCCGAGTTTTATCGAACCCCTTCTTGGCCCCCTTCACAGCCTCCGCCAACCCCGCATTTGAGTCGCTGATGCCCAGGAGAATATTGCTCAGCCCCGGGATAAACCAGGTTCTCTTGCCGATCTTACCGGAAACATGCTGCAGGTTATCTTTGTTGGCGCCGCCCTGGGTGACATGGCGGTCGTTGGTACTGTCCAAGCGGTGATGGTGCCGTAGGGCTGAATAACCTTGCTCGGTAAAGTCCTTCCACATACCTGCCGGCGTGCCGTGCCGCGCATCACCGCTACGGGTGATGCCTTCAAGGTCGCCATTGTCATGGGCTTTGCCTCGGTGTTCGCCTGTAGTCGATAAAGACGTATCGATATAGTTAAGCACCCGCGCAGCGTTGAATGCGGCATCCGCTCGTGACTCAGGGTCTTTATTGTTACTCGTCCAATCACCCAGAAGTTTGTAAGCCAATGGACGATTAATATCTTTTTGATGGCCGAGGTTTTTGAGGATCGGATTGTCGTTGATGATTTCGTCCGCAGTGCGGGTATCACCCGGTGGACGGCCAGTGGAGATTTCCGGCTTGCGACTCACATTCCGCTCAGGTTTCTCGATACCTTCCATTCGTTGATGTTCTTGGGCGACTTGCTCTCGTTGGGAGCCGGTTAATTGGCTCTTATCCCAGTTGGGAATGATCGGGATATAAATCGAGGCATGATGAGTATTGTTCGATGCCGATATCGATATAGACATAGGTAAGTCTCTTGCTCTGTGGTTATACATTCCTTCTGAGTAACAGCGTCCTTAGTCTTACATTCGATGAATGGTGATTGGGCAGTCATAAGTTCCTCTATGAGGCTGATAGCTTTTTTTGTCTGGACTGATGCATAGACGCACAAATACGCGACTGAGCGATCAATCCTTGTCCGTGCTTAATCCAGAGGTGCAGAATGGGTGATCGACCTGAAGAGTCCGAACCCAAGGAAACCGTATGAGCCTGTCCTTGTTAAGCCGCTACGCCTTCTTTGCTGTGTGCGTCATTTTCACCCTCGCCAGCCTGCCCTTTATCGAACACGAATGGTTGTGGCCCATTACTCTGGTCACCGGCATCCTCAGCCTGATCGGCATTTTCGACCTGCTGCAAAGCCCCCACGCGGTGCGCCGCAACTACCCGATCCTGGGCAATATCCGTTACCTGGTCGAAGGCATCCGCCCGGAAATCCGCCAATACCTGCTCGAATCCGACAGCGACGCCCTGCCCTTCTCTCGGGCCCAGCGTTCGCTGGTGTATTCGCGCGCCAAGAACGAAACCGCAGACAAGCCCTTCGGCACCTTGATCGATGTATACCAGTCGGGCTTCGAATTTATCGGCCACTCCATGCGCCCGGCACCGTTGAGCGACCCCAGCGCATTTCGCGTAATGGTCGGCGGCCCGCAGTGCACACAACCGTACTCGGCGTCGGTGTTCAACATATCGGCCATGAGCTTCGGCTCGTTGAGCGCCAACGCGATTCGCGCGCTCAACCAAGGCGCCAAGCTCGGCAACTTTGCCCACGACACCGGTGAAGGCAGCATCAGCCCCTACCACCGTGAAAACGGTGGCGACCTGACCTGGGAACTGGGCAGCGGCTACTTCGGCTGCCGCACCAGCGACGGCCGTTTCGACCCGGAGCGCTTCGCCACGCAGGCGCAAAACCCGCAAGTGCGCATGATTGAAATCAAGATGAGCCAGGGTGCCAAGCCCGGCCATGGCGGGATCCTGCCCAAGCACAAGGTCACCCAGGAAATCGCCGACACCCGCGGCATCATGATGGGCGAAGACTGCATCTCGCCGTCACGCCACAGTGCGTTTTCCACGCCCATCGAACTGATGCACTTCATCGCCCAATTGCGTGAACTGTCCGGCGGCAAACCCGTGGGTTTCAAGTTCTGTCTGGGCCACCCGTGGGAATTCATGGGCATCGCCAAGGCCATGCTCGAAACCGGCATCCTCCCCGACTTTATCGTGGTCGATGGCAAGGAAGGTGGCACCGGCGCAGCCCCCGTGGAGTTCACCGACCATATCGGCGTGCCGCTGCGTGAGGGTTTGCTGTTTGTGCACAACACCCTGGTGGGCCTGAACCTGCGCGACAAAATCAAACTCGGCGCAAGCGGCAAGATTGTCAGTGCGTTCGATATCGCCAGCGTCCTGGCCATCGGCGCCGACTGGGCCAACTCGGCACGTGGCTTCATGTTCGCCATTGGCTGCATCCAGTCCCAGTCATGCCACACCAACAAATGCCCGACCGGCGTGGCCACGCAAGACCCACTGCGCCAACGTGCCTTGGTCGTGCCGGACAAGGCCCAGCGTGTGTTCAACTTCCACCGCAACACGCTGCACGCCCTGGCCGAAATGCTTGCCGCCGCGGGCCTGGATCATCCGTCGCAGTTGTCGGCCAAGCACTTGGTGCGACGCATGTCGGCAACAGAGATCAAACTGTTCTCGCAGCTGCATGTGTTCTTGAAGCCCGGCGAATTGCTCACGGGAGACGTGAACGGCGAGTTCTATTCGCGCATGTGGCAGATGGCGCGAGCAGACAGTTTTGAGCCCCATGAAACCGCTGCTGCCTGAAGGACGCCTACCATGTTGAAAGTCATCGCTGAAGACTTTATCAAGCCAGAGCACCTGGAAACCGTGCGCCCGTGGTACGCCGAACTGGTGGAAAAAACCCGCCAGGAACCGCTGTGCGTTGCCTACGATCTGTTTGTCGATCAAAAAGACCCAGGGCATTTTATCTTTATCGAACAATGGCCTGATCAGGCGGCGCTGGATGCGCACTGCCAGACCGAGCACTTCAAACGGTTGGTGCCGCAGATCAACGCGTATCAGGCCAAGCCGTGCCGGGTTTTGCTGATGGCCCCTGTCTGAAAACAGCCCCGCACTGTCAACTCTGACAGTAGATGATCCTGCTCGGATGCAAAATACTTGAAGGCATACACCCTGCCCATGGACGGCGCAACCATGCCTTTAAGTTTAGCCTCATTACTACTCGTCTCCCTCCCGCTAGTGGCCGTAGCCCAGAATGATCCGGTCGAGGACCTACTAGCGAAAATGAGCCTTGAAGAAAAAATCGACCAGCTCAGCCAACTCAGTATCCAGAGCACGCCTACCGGCCCCGTCATTGATCAAGGCGAACAGACGCAGATGCCAGTGGCCCTCGTGGGCTCGGTACTGGGGGCCAGCAGCGCGCAAGCTACCCGTCAGTTGCAGGAGCAGGTGGTTAACGGTTCCCGGCTGCATATCCCCTTGTTATTCGCTTATGACGTCGTGCACGGTTTTCGTACAGTGTTCCCGGTCCCCCTGGCGCTAGCCTCAGCCTGGGACCCGGACTTGGCCCAACGAACCGCTCGCGTGGCGGCCGTTGAGGCCACCGCCAGTGGCGTGCATTGGACCTTTGCGCCCATGGTCGATATTAGCCGTGACCCGCGTTGGGGCCGCGTGGTGGAAGGTGCTGGCGAAGATCCGTTCCTTGGCTCTGCATTGGCCGCCGCACTTGTGCACGGGTTCCAGGGTGCAGGTGCACCTGACATCTCATCCATGCTCGCTACGGCAAAACACTTTGTCGCCTACGGGGCTGCCGAAGGCGGTCGAGACTACAACGTCGCCGATCTGTCGGAGCGGACACTGAGAGAGGTTTACTTGCCTCCCTTCCAGGCAGCCGTCGCGGCCGGCGTCGATGCAATCATGCCGTCGTTCAACGAGCTGGCCGGCGTTCCCATGCACAGCCATACCGCCCTGCTGACCGGTCTGTTGCGCAAGCAGTGGGGGTTCGCCGGCTTGCTGGTCAGTGATTTCAATGCTGTCTGGGAACTGGGGCCACAAGGTATCGCCGGCACGCCAGCCGACACCGCACGGCTGGCGTTCAATGCCGGGGTGGATATCGAGATGGCCAGTCAATCCTATCGCCTGCACCTGCCGACACTGGTGCGCAACGGCCAGGTGTCGCGTAAAAACCTGGATGACGCTGTGCGTCGCGTCCTCAAAGCCAAGCAGCGCCTGGGACTGTTCGATGATCCCTACCGGTACAGCGACGAAGCCCGCGAGCAGGCCAGCCAGCTAACGCCACAGCACCGTGCCCTGGCTCGAGAATCGGCACAGAAATCTATCGTCTTACTAAAAAACAACGACGCGCTGCTGCCGCTCTCCAAACAACCGGGCAAGGTCCTGGTGGTCGGCAGCCTCGCTTCGGACGCCAGCGCCACCATCGGCCCTTGGGCCGGGGCTGCCAACCCCGAAGACTCCGTCACGGTCTTGCAAGGCCTGCGCAATGCGGTAGCCCCTGGCACCGAGATTACTTACCTGCCCGGCGCTTCGCCCGTCAGCCCGCACCTCCAGGACATCACGCGGGTCGAAACAATCGCGCGTGACAGCGACCTGATAATCGCCGTACTCGGAGAAACCGCAGAACAGAGCGGCGAAGCCCATAGCCGCGCCGAACTCGGTCTACCGGGCGGGCAAAATGCGCTACTAAACTCATTACTGGAGACAGGGAAACCCTTGGTCATCGTCCTCATGAACGGCCGCCCCCTAGTGCTCGATGCTTCAGTGCAACAAGCCCATGCATTGCTCGAAACCTGGTTTTTGGGCAGCGAAACCGGAAATGCCGTGGCCGATGTGCTGTTTGGTGACGTCAACCCCAGCGGCAAGCTGCCAATGACCTTCCCTCGCCATGTGGGGCAGATACCCATTTACTACGCGCATAAAAATACAGGCCGCCCACCCAGCGGTGATGGCAGTTACGCATCCGCCTATATCGATGTGCCCTGGACACCGCTCTATCCATTTGGCTTCGGCCTGAGCTACACCTCGTTCAGCTACTCCTCCCCTCGCCTTAGTCACACTCGACTGGCGTCCACACAAACGCTGGGGGTTGAGGTCACCGTCACCAACACCGGCAAACGGGCAGGCGATGAAATCGTCCAATTATACCTGCGCGATGACGTTGCCAGCGTCACCCGCCCAGTGCGCCGACTACGGGGTTTTCGCAAAATTCATTTGGCACCGGGCGAAAGTCGCAGCGTCAGTTTCTCCCTGGGCCAACAGGACTTTGCCTTGCTCGACGAGCATTTTTCACCGAAGGTCGAAGCTGGCGGTTTTACCGTCTTCGTCGGGCCGGATTCGACTACTGCCAACCAGGCGCATTTCGAGGTGAGTGATACGCGTCAGTTGTTTATTCCAGGCCAGCCTGCGAAATGAACGGCGAGTCCTATTTGGGCATTTGGCAAATGGTGCAGGGAAAGTTATGAGGCGTAGCAGGTTTCTGCGGCTTAATCCGCTATGATTTTTTGACTCGATGCCGTAGAGCCGTGTCGTTGCTGGGTTCCGGAGCAGGACAACCAGCTCCCGTCGCGTCAGGCGCTGTCTGGTATAGGCGCAAGTCCATTGTTCCCATGGACCGCTCAGACAATTGCTGCCAACTATCTGGAAACATAACGTCTATTCCTTTGCGACCCAACCACCAAACACGACAGTTACTGTGAGGAATAGAAGCCAGATCACTGATGTACACCTGGGCAGCTGACGGGACGAGAATAGTCGAGGAGCCGAGGCCTGAATCGATATCTCGATGCAGCTGTGGCATGACTAACGACTGATTGTAATAAAGCACGCTGAAATACCAGAGACCGCCATCAACCACCATACGATCGCCAAGCGTTGAAGACTGGGCAACATAACTTGCTATTTCCTCAAAAGGAAAATCCTGACGATTGCGGCTTCCATCAAGATCTTCACGTTGACTGTAAACCGTGCGCAACCCAACGAACTCCAGCGCTACTACCGCTAATATCACCCCCCCCTTTAACACGCTGGGACGCACACGGTCCAACAACAATGCAATCAAAATTGGTAGTCCCATGAGCGCAAAAAACACATAACGCTCCATAAACATCGGCAATATCAGAGACACTAGGAAAACCACCAATAGCGGCACATAGGTATAGATAACCAATGCGCTGGGAAACTGATGCTGGCTACGATCCCTCAGCAACAAACGGATGGCCATAATGAAAACAACCAAAGGCACCACGTAATACAGCGAATCAAATAGAGTATTGCCGCTGGTTGCCATTAAGGCTCTCCAGAAAGCCGATGGCAATGTTCCAATCGTTGCACCAGCGATCCACCCCATCGAGCCCGTTTGATTGGCAACATCGGAGGTGCTGAGCCTGTTCCAAAGTGTAAAGAGCCAGGGCGAATACGCGACAACGATGGAAACATTCGCCAGCCACCAAGCCAGCCGCCGTATCAGCGATGGCCTATGGGTACCGCGTACACTCAATAGCCCCAGATAACCCCAATGCGCTATCACACACATAACAGTGAAGTAATGCGTATAAAAACTGGCACTGATCAACAATACATACACCCACAGAAACCGATATTTGCTCGGTTGCCTGACCCAATATAACAGGGCAATTGTCGAGGCAAACAATAGCACTGTCATCAATGCATACATGCGTGCTTCCTGACTGTAACGCAGCGCAATGGGTAACGTGGCAAGCATTACACCCGCCCACATGGCAACCTTGCGATTCGCCACCAATTCGGCAAGCCAGATACCCAAGGCGACCGCCGCCACGCCCATTACAGCACTCATGGATCTAACCGCAAAAGGACTGTCTCCCCACAGCTTCATCCAGTAATGCAAAAGCTCATAATAAAAAGGTGGATGGACATCATTAGCTGTATGAAGCCAGATAAAAGCAGGAGAGTGACGACTGAGAAGAACGCTGAAGGCTTCGTCCGTCCACATAAAGGGGTCGCCCAATCGGTAAAATCGAATAACCGTGGCCAGTCCGATAATAAGCAACCAGATAGTTATACAAACGGCTCCATAGACCCTACTCGTGTTCATTTCAAGAACTCCTTGCTTTGCATTTTCTCACGAGCGCCTGCCTGGATTACATTCTTAACCACATACCGAGGCCGATGCTTCGCCTCCATATAAATCCGCCCCACATACTCCCCCAATATCCCAATCCCAATCAGTTGCACCCCGCCCAAAAACAAAATCGCAGTCATCAACGACGGATACCCCGGCACGTCATTGCCAAACAACACCTTGTCCACAATCAAAAACCCGGCATACACCAACGCCAATAACGAAATTGCGCCGCCGATATAACTCCACAACCGCAACGGCAAGGTACTGAACGAGGTAATCCCGTCCAGCGCCAGGTTCCACAGTTTCCAGCCGTTGAACTTGCTCTGCCCCGCAGCTCTGGGAGCACGATCGTATTCAACGATGGCCACCGTGAACCCCGCCCACGACAGCACGCCTTTCATGAACAGTTGCTGTTCCGGCAGCGCCTTGATCACGTCCACGACCTTGCGGTCCATCAACCGGAAGTCACCGACGTTTTCTTCGATATGGGTATAGGCGATAAGGTTGAGCAAACGGTAGAACAGCGACGCGGCGTTACGCTTGAGGTAACCGTCGCTGGAGCGGTCGCGCCGTTTGGCCAGCACCATATCGGCGCCCCGCTGCCACTCGGCGATCAGCCGTGGGACGACGTCCACCGGGTCCTGCAGGTCCACATCCATCGGTACCACCGCGTCGCCCGTGGCGTATTCCAGCCCGGCGAACAAGGCAGCTTCCTTACCGAAATTGCGTGAGAAGTTGATCAGCATCACGTCGTGATCAACCAACGCCAGCGTCTCGGCGGCTTCGGCAGTACCGTCGGTGCTGCCATCGTTGATAAATACGATTTCAACGGTGTGGGCCTGCAACGACGGTTCTTGCCGAACCGCACGGTAGAAATCGGCCACCGTCTGTTCCTCGTTGAACACCGGTACCACCAACGAGATATTCATTGGCCACGCTCGCGAAACACCACCCACCGTGACAGCAGAAAACCGCACAGCAAGCTGACCAGTGAAAACACCAGCACAGTGATAAGCCCTGGCATGTGCAGATGATCACCCAACCAACCTACCCCCAGGCTTAGCACTCCCATGCACGTAATGAACAGCAGGTAGCGGCCCAGGGAAACCGGCATGTCAAAGGTGAACAAGGCATTCACATAAAACGAGAAGGATGCCGCCACACAGAATGCCAGAAGATTACTCAGCGCCTGGCTGAACTCAAACCCTGCCCGCAGCATAAAAAACAGCTGCCAATGGATCACCGTATTGGCGACACCGATCACTGTGTAACGAGTGAAACCTTTCCATAGCCGGGCCATACCGTCGTCCTTTGCGGTTGCGTGTTAGCAAGCCACGGCGCGCCTTTTGCGTCTACTGTCAAGGTTGACAGGTGCCCTTCCCTACAACTGAGACATTCAGTAATACCCAACCTTTGCAATTGCTTACAAATACCGCCAACCTGCGCCCGCTCGACGTGCCGCGTACGACAACGCGCGCGCTCACCTATCGTCATTCAACTACTTGTTCAAGAGCCCGCTGCCATGCTGAACGGACGCGACCCGCGCATCGATTTTTTTCGGGGCCTGGCGTTGATCTTCATTTTCTGGGATCACGTCCCCCACAACCCTCTTGGCCTGATCACTCTGCGCAACTTCGGTTTCAGCGACGCGGCGGAGGTCTTCGTGTTTCTCGCCGGGTTCGCCTCGGTGCTGGCCTACGGCAAGGTCATGCAGCGAGAAGGTTATTGGATGGCCTGCCTGAAAATCCTGCGCCGCACCTGGGTGTTGTATGTGGTGCATATTTTCCTGCTGGCCATGCTGATGGGTATCGTGTTCTTCGCCAACAACCATGTAGAAACCCGCGACCTGGTGGCGGAGATGGGCCTGACGCACTTCGTCACCCACCCGCAACAGGCACTGACCGACGAACTGCTGTTGCGCTTCAAGCCCAACCTGATGGATCCGTTGCCGTTGTACATCGTCTTGCTGGCTGGTTTGTCCGTGGTGCTGCCGCTGATGGTGCGCGCGCCCTGGGCCGTGGTGAGTGTCTCGCTGGTGGTATACCTGATGGCGCCGTGGATGGGCTGGAACCTGCGCGCCATTGCCGATGGCGTGTGGTATTTCAACCCTGTTACCTGGCAATTGCTGTTTGTGCTGGGGGGCGCCGCGGCGATTTACAGCCAGCGGCCCAGAGCCCCGGAGGCGCGGCCCTTGCTGCGCCAACCGCGGTTTGTCGCGGCGCTGGTATATGTGCTGGTCGCCGGTGTGATCACACTGTCGTGGTTCTGGCCTGAGGTTCATGACGCGGTGATGCCCGCAACCGTCAGCAACTGGCTGTACCCGATCAGCAAGACTGACCTGTCGCCGGTACGTTTGCTGCACTTCCTGGCCCTGGCCTATGTCACCGCCAAACTGTTGCCGGGCAGCACGTGGACACAAAACTGGCCAGCACAGCAAACCTGCCGGATGGGGCGTTATTCGCTGGAAGTGTTCTGCCTGGGCGTACTGCTGGCGCCATTGGCGGATATGGTCAATGCCCTGGCCGGTGATGCCTTCTCCATGCAGATTTTCACTGCGTTGGTGGGCGCTGGCGTGATGGCCCTGCTGGCCGCTTGGCTGGAGTTCAACAAGCGTCTGGCCCACCCCAAGCAGGCCAGCCCCGCCTGAAGGACCTCGCCATGCCCGAACGGGGCATGGCGTTCGGCAATGTGCCTCTCGGATCAGGGCAAATCGCTGGTTGGACTCACAGGTAGCTCTTTTCGACGTCCCAATTGTGCAATCAGGTAGGCGACAGAGTCGGCGTTGTTAAGCACCGTAATGATGCGTTTAAGCGGATCGGTTCGGAACATTCGCCGGGCATCGCTGAGGGTTTGCGTACCCGTAGCGGCGAGCAGCCTGTTAAAAACAGGCTCCGTTGACGTGCCCAGGCTCGGATCAGACTTGAGACCGGTGGCGATGTCCACAACCTGAAACAGCTCCTGAACCGGCGTAGTGAGCGACAGTCTTGAAAGCTGGCGGTTTTCCAACACTGTCTTAGTGCTATTGCCGTCAGTGGTTTGAGGGTCAATCAAGTCATGGAAGGGATGGGTGGAGTGCACGTAAGCCAAGTCCAACGTCGCACACACATGATGAGTGATTTCGTGAATGAGGGTGGTCGCACGGGCATGGACATTGACGTAGAACGGCTTTATCAACAGATGACTGTATTTCAGTCCTGGGACGAAAAATGCCTCGGTCAAGTACACCAGTTGAAGGGGGTCGGGGACAATCGTAAAGGCCATCACCTTGTATACCCCCTGAAGTGCCGGCATCCGCGAGCGGCCAATGACAAATCGCGTTGAGTTCGGCGAGGCCAGGGAAGGCTCCATCAGCGCGCTGCACACCTTGTCGACGACCTCCTGAATTTTTTCAAGGTGTTCGGCCTCAAGTGTCTGCAAACCAAAAAACGTTTTGATCTGTTTGACGAGCTCAGGTGCAGCAAGGGGCGTTTGTGCGAGCAGGCGCAAGTTTTCCTGGGCGTTCTTTGTATAAAACGTGGCCAATGCCAGTGCTTCGGTAATCATCAACGATTCCTGAGCGTATAGCGCTCGAATCTCGCGCATCCCGCTGGCCAATATATTCATGCTGGGGCGCGCAAATGGCTCGGAGTAGAAGCGATTGGTCAGTCGCGCAATGGCTCGTCGCCCCGTCAGCAATGGGTCAGTGCTACTGAGCATCCACTGTTGTCGAGGGTTGCGCTGTACCTCAGGACCGACTTCGCCATCACCGATGATGCGCCAACCCTGGCCATGCTTGATGACTTCGAACACTTTCCCTGCCACCGCCGCGTAGTAGTGGTTGGAGGCCGACCGGTAAAGGTTGAGTGAGGTATCTTTGATCAGGCTGGCCAAGCTCGGCTCAAGGACTTCAAAACGCTGGAGCCGGGTGCGGGAAGCAGCGGTAATGTCCAGCGCGGGCCAGGACACCACAGAGGCCACGGGTGTAGAAGGTGCCGGGGGCATGCCGCCCTCTGATACGGGAGGCATGGAATCGCTCAAACCGGCCAGCAAGGCGACACCACTGATGAAATGCCCCAGTGCCTCATGCCACTGGTGGCTTTGCAGCTCCTCGGCAGAAGCCTTGAACAGTTTATAGCTCTGCCAGACCACCAGGGGGTAGGCCAGTTTGCCGGCAAAAAATACAGTGGCCGCCTGCACGCCCTCAGAGAACACGGCCTTGGCCGTATCCCAGGCAGTGCCTGCATCAGCGGTTTTTTGGCAGCCCAGCAGCGTTGTCAGCAGCTCGACATTGTCGGTGAACAGCTGTTTGAACAGCGGCGTGTTGATGGGGTTGCTTGCCAGCTGCAGGGTGGTGCTGGCCAGGGGTTGCTCCAGTGCGCTTGTCAGTGCCGCTTGGTCAACGGCCGGGCCCCCCAGCCGAACCCAACGCTGTAAGGCTCCGGCGGCTGTCAACTCAGCACGGAGTGCGGCCTCAACGGTGTATTCCTTGAGGGTGTAGCCTGGACTATAGGGGGCATAAAGGATTTGAGGCCCCTCGTCACCGGAGGCGGAGCCGATCAAATAAGCCCCGGGAATCTTGATGGTTTTCTTCCCGTCCTCCACCAGCAGTTCCAGAGGGCGGATCATGGCGTTGGCATTCACTACTGTCGCACGGGCGATCGCATCGGGCATATCCATGATCTGTTGAATGAGCCCGAAGGCCGTCGGTGAAAGCTGGTCTTGCAACCTCATGCCGTGAGCGTATTGCATCAATTGCCACGGCAGTTGCTTGGCGAATCGCGTATAGCGTTGCTCAAAGTCCGGGCTGGCAGGGCCCAGGAAGGACTTGATGTACGTTTGGTAAGCCGCGTTGATGTTCAACGCCTGTATCCGCGTTTTCAGCGTCTGCGCATCCAGGGTGGATGGCAACGGCGTTGTACCGGTGCTGGCGAAGAGGGGCACCTCATCCTTCCAGTACGACTGATGACTCAAGGCATAGTCCAGCAGCGACTGGTTGCGGGCAGGTGTACTGCCCTGCGCCGGTAGCCCGACTTCGACTTCATCAGGTGTGACGCTGTCCTGAACGTCAAGGTCCTTGAGTAACGTGCTGAGTTTCTTGAGCGTGAACTGAGCCAGTGAGTCGATCCCGTGCAGGTAATCCTGATGGTCGGTGACGTTGTTTCGATACTGCTCCAGCAATTCGACGTACAGCTGTTGATCCACAGCATGGGCTTTGCCCAACCATTGCAAACCCTGTTGCTGGATCATGGCCTGGACCATGTCCTTGGCACGCTGCACGTTGGTGGGCGCCAGGCTTTGTGTGGCTTGAACCTGCCAGAGCTTACGCAACTGATCGACCGATAGCTGCATGGACAGGATTTGCGCCAGTTCACGGTCTTTTTGTTGAGCGTAGGTTCGTTGCAAGTGCTCAACGAGGTTGTCTTCGATCAGTTCAAGGGAACTGAATGCATAGCTCGGTTGTGCCTCCCAGTCCGGTGGCGCCAGGTTCGCCAGGAAAGCCTGTCGCTCGTTCGGGATTGCCAGGCGTCGATCCATCTCTGCTTTGAAGTCATTCAATGAGCAGAAGCTTTCCAGGCCCAACGCGGGCGTCCACAGCAGCGTGCGGCCCGAATATCGAAGATCAAGCCCGCCGCGCTCGGTCAGCACGAAACAGTTATTGAGTACCAGCGGGGTATTCTGCCCAGTCGGTACGACCTGCAAAGAAAACGCATCAGGGCGGAACCCATTGACACCAGGGCGTAAGTCTCTGGCGTAAATACCTAACACGGTCAAAAGCACTTCGTAGTCGAGGGGCAATAAAGCGTTGTTCCAAAGCCTGACTTGCACTTCCCCTGTCAAGCCCATCTCCATTGCCTTTCTCAGCAAGGGCTGCATGTTGGGGGACACGCTGTGGGTTCTACGCAGGTACTGTTTAAACCCACCGACTGCACTGTTGATCAGCGTATTGAACGTAGCGGCGTCCATACCTGAGACCTTGGTGGCGGGTTTGCCAGGAGGGGTTGAATAGACGTGAGTGTTAAGCGGATCGATGAGTGGACCCACTTCGCCACATAAGCGCGCCAGAAAATAGTCGACCATACTGCTCGATGAGAGCAGTTGAGGTTTGTCAGTGCCATTTGAAGGGTTGCTGTATTGGCGTACCGAGAGGCACGCGGCCTGCAACTCTTGCTGCTTGATAGCGTACAGTTTGGTATTGAGATAGGTGATAACGGAACGCTCCAGCGAGGGGCGAAACGATAGGTGTTGTTCGATTTCGGCAGTGACGTTTTCGAGTAAATGCACCGTTGTGCGCATTGCAGCAAGCGTTGGTGGAATCCTGGGTTCAGTCACCGTCGCCGTCCAGGTCTCTGTCAACTGGGTACTCCAACGCCCCATGGGTTCGAAGGTCAGTAATGTTGGATCAATCATTCCACGTACATCCAGCACATGATCAACCAGGGCATCGAGGTCCATCGTGCCCTGGCTCAGGCGATACTGATCGAGGGCGTATTCAAGGTTGCGACCTTGTTTTTCAATGATGCCCTCCATGATGCGTTGGAAAATAACCCCGGTGATGGGGCCTTTGGTGACTTCGCAGGCCAGCAGGTCGACTTCGTTATAGCGTTCCGGCCTGGACAGATGCTTTCTCCAGGCATCGGCATGCTGCCGGGGGTTGAGACTATCGAGAAGGTGGGTTTTCAGGGCGCTCAGATCGGTAAACGATCGCAGGCCCTGGAGGGGGGTATAGAGCAGCCAGGGCGAGCCATTGTCGCTTTTGTTACTACTGATGATAAGTGTGCCTGCCAGCTCGGCGGGGGTCTGTTCGGGCTCACTCAGCAGTGCCTTTTCAACATCGATCGCAGGAGCAAGCGTTGTCGCAGGCAGCGCAGCCTTGAGCGGCAAGGCCTGTAGTTGCAGACGCTGCTCAACCGTAATCGTAGTTTGCTGTTGTTGCTCCAGCGCCACCGTGAAAAAGGCATTGGCCATGGCGTTGGTAAAAAGTTGTAGCCGTGAGAACCCAGCGGCGGCCGGCAGCGTCCAAAATGTCTTGGGCTGTTGCTTCATATATGCTTTCAAGCCCTGGGCCAATCCCTGGACTGATACGTCCCAACGCAACTGATCATCAGCTTCCTGAGTAGGCTGCTGGGGGTTGTGGTAGCGCCGGGTTTCACCCACAGGCCAGCCATTGGCGACAAAACACCTGAGGACAGTTTCGCTCAAGGAGCGGGTGGTCGTGTGTCGGGACGTTGGCGAATCAGAATTGCCTGATTCGCTGGATGCGTCGATGACATAACTCTGCACTTGGATTTGGCGCTGATCGCCCCCCGTAAAAGACTGCGCCAACTTGGAGGAAATGTATTCATCCAGCAGAGAAGTGAAACTGGGCAGCTTGAGCAGCTCCTCGCGCATCAAACGAGCATTTTCGAGCAGGTTATTGGAGAGGGTCGCATGTTGTGCTTCGAAGACAGCGCCAGCCACGGTATGTTCGGTAATCGTCAGGGTTGCAGTAGGCGTCAGGGTGACTTGCTGGGAGATGGAAAGGTAATCAAGCAACGCTTGGCGCTGCGACGAGTCTTTGAGCCACGACTTCAGTTGCGTCTTGAGGATTTCATGGCTTTCCAGCTTTTCCAGACCACGAGCGGGTGTATAGAGAACAACCCCGCCTTCTGGGGCGGGGCTCATGACGAATGCACCCGCCAATTCAATAGCCGGTTGACCAAGCACATTCAGTTGCAGGGTTTGGACGTGCATCGGCGCTTTGTGCGCCCGCCGCAAAGCATCGGTGGCCAGATAGACCGAGTCGAACCAGTCAAGGTCCTTGAGGGTAAAGTTGCGTGAGCGTTGGCGCTCGCTTAGCTGCGTGCGATCTGTTTGGGTTTCGCTGAAAAAATACGGTGGGGTGTCAGTGCTCATCGAGTGCTCTCCGTGCCGGATTGGCTGCTGAAGATCACTCTGGCGTTTCAAGTTTCAGCCGAGGGGCTACATATGCACCAGCGCTTCATGCCCCGGTGGAATGCCCGACACATCCCACGCCGTCCCCCCGAAAAAGCGCAAGTGCGCTCGACAGCGTACCGGTATCGCCCTCAGTAATGAACGCGTCCCGGAAGGCTTTCCCGGTCTCCGGGTTGAACAGGCCATCACGCTCAAACCGTTCAAAAGCCTGGCGGGCCAAGACACCAGACCACTTGTAGGAATACATCTTGGCCCCATAGCTACCCATCGGTTGTTCGAAACTGTTGATCGGGCGGATGCCATCAGGCCACTGCAAATGCCCGATTTCACTGTTGGCATGGGTGAAAACCTCATGAGGTGTACGCCCGTCGCCGTAGGTACGGTGCAGCTCAAAGTCGACGAGACCCGTGAGCAAAATACTGGCGGTTTCCTGACTGGTCTGGGTGTGAGCAAATCGGCTCATTTGAGTGGCCATATCGTCAGGCAAGGGATCTCCTGTCTGGAAATGGCCGGATAGCCAGACCAGGAACGACGCAGTAAAGCAGAATTGCTCCAGCACCTGGCCGAAAAACTCCGTCGTATCATGGCCTAATTGGCCCATACCGGAAATCGCCCGGTAGGGGGCGGCGGTCAACAAGTGCTGCAGGCAGTGGCCGAACTCATGCAATAAGACCCTCAATTGCAAGTGATCCAGCAAGCAAGGCTGGGTCGCTGTCGGTCGCGGCAACTGGCTGCGCAGCACGGCTATAGGCCGTTGTGGACGCCCCTCGGCGGTCATCCGGTGATCGCGCAAACCTGAGGCGGCGCCAATCTCGCCGCCCGCCAGGCGACGATAAGGGTCAATGAACAAATACCCAATGGGCTCGGCGTACTCCCTGAGTTCAAATACCCGCACATCCGGGTGCCAGGTATCGACGGTGGTTTGTTCAATCAGCTCAACGCCGAACAGCGTTTTGGTGAACGCGCACAAGCGTTGCAGCACCGTTTCCAGTGGGAAGTATTTGCGCACGGCGTCTTGGGAGACACCCGCCACGTCCTGGCGAATCTTTTCCGCATAATAGTTGTAATCCCAGGGTTCCAGCGCATTGATCCCACGTTGCGCGGCATAGCGTTGCAGTTGTTGTGCCTCATGGGCAAATGTCGTGCGTGCCCGATCAATCTGCTGATAAAGAAATGCAGTGACCTCATCGGTCGTCTGCGCCATTTGCTCCACCAACGCCAGTTCGGCGAAGTTGGCATAGCCGAGCAATTGTGCTTTCTGGTGACGGCTGTCGAGCAACACTGTCAGAACCGGTTCATTGTCGGTGGCAATGTCGTCGGGACCGGTGCCCACGGCACGGCTGTAGTAAGCCACCATCATTTCCTGGCGCAAGGCTCGATGGTCGGCGTAGCTCATCACCTCCTGAAAGGACTGCTCGGAAAGGGTTAATAACCAGCCATCCAGGCCTGCGTCCCGAGCCGCGGCCTCCATGCGTGCCAGGGTCGCGCCAGGCAACCCACTGAGCATCGCCTTATCTTGAATGTGCTTACGCCATGCGTCGCCGGAGTCTTTCACACGCCGCAGGAACTCTTGGCTGAACTCCTCGATTTGCAGGTTCAACGTTTTGAGCCGTCGTTGATTCTCAGGCGAAAGATCAAGACCCGCCAACTGGTACTTGCGCAGTATTTTATGCAATGCACTGTGGCGCTGTTGATTGAAAAGGGCTGCGGGCGGGCTATCGGCAAGTTGTCGGTGAAGCTGGTACAGATCATTGTTCGCGGCCAGCTCGGCGCAGTACTGCCTTGCAAGCTCATAACTGCGATGTGATGCCAGCTTCCATGTCGGCCCCTGGGGAACGGAGTCAAGCAACTCAATGATTTTGAGAAAGCCGTCCAGGCGTGCCTCCAGCTCTTCCACTGCTTGCACCAGGTCGTCCCACGTGGGGAATAACGACTGGCTGGCAATGATCGTGGCGGTGGTGTTGCGGCTATCAGCGATGATTTGCTCAATGGCGGGAACAAAGTGTTCTGCTCTGATGGCAGAGAACGGTGGCAAGTCGTAGGGCAGTAGCAGAGGGTTTCTTTCAGGCATGAAGTCACTCTTCAAAGGTTGCTGTCGAAGCAGCCAGCCTAGGGAATGAATTATCGTTGGAGGGGTAGATAGATAAGAGCAAAGCGATAACGCGCGTAACCGGATGCCCCGCGTTATACACAGCCACAGTGCTCGCGATATCAGGCCCCAGGGGCGGCAGGCACCTCACCGCAAATAGAGGATCGTGCAGAGAATACGGCGGTCAAAAGCCCCACCCCGCGGTAGAGCGGGGTGGGGCTTTTTGTCACAAGACACACATCAGGACGCGGAACGCACCGTCCCTTGAGCGACGGTCTTTGGCTGCAACCTGAACACGTAGAACAGCACGGTCAACACCACCAGGAACACCGGGCCCACATACAGTGCCACACGGGTATCGGGGAAGTACGCCATCAGCCCCACCACCATCACCAGGAACGCCAGCGCCAGGTAGGAACTGACCGGGTACAACCACATGCGGTACTTGAGGCCGGCCGCTTCGGCCGGGCTCAGGCTTTTGCGGAACTTGAGCTGGGCCAGCAGGATCATCAGCCAGGTCCAGATCGCGCCGAACGTGGCAATGGAAGTGACCCACACAAAGACTTTTTCCGGGACCATGTAATTGAGCAGCACACCCAGCAACAGTACGAAGATCGACAACAGCAACGCCTTGCGCGGTACGCCGTTGCTCGACGTGGTGCCGAAGGTGGCAGGTGCCTGGCCGTTCTGCGCCAGGCTGTAGAGCATACGCCCGGTGCTGAAGATGCCGCCGTTGCAGGACGACAGCGCGGCGGTGATCACCACGAAGTTGATGATGCCCGCAGCGGTCTTGATACCCAGACGCTCGAAGGTCATCACGAATGGGCTGCCCTGGGTGCCGATTTCATTCCATGGGTAGATCGACAGGATCACAAACAACGCCCCCACGTAGAACAGCAGGATGCGCCAGAACACCGAGCCGATGGCACTGGGAATGGTCTTCTGCGGGTTCTTCGCTTCACCAGCGGTCAGGCCGATCATCTCCACGCCCAGGTAGGCGAACATCACCATCTGCAAGGACATCAACACTCCCGTGATGCCATTGGGCATAAAGCCGCCGTGGGCCCACAGGTTGGAAATGCCCAGCGCCACGCCGTCATTGCCAAAACCAAACGCGATGATGCCGACGCCGCCGATGACCATGGCAATGATGGTGACGATCTTGATCAGCGCGAACCAGAACTCGAACTCACCGAACGCCTTGACCGCGATCAGGTTGATCGTGCCCATGCTGATCAACGCCGCCAGGGCCCAGATCCAGCGTGGGGTGTCGGGAAACCAGACGCCCATGTACACGGCCACGGCGGTGATTTCCGCCACGCAGGTCACCAGCCACAGGAACCAATAGTTCCAGCCGGTGAGAAAGCCCGCCAAGGGACCGAGATAGTCTTGGGCGTAACGACTGAACGAGCCGGCGACAGGGTTGTGCACCGCCATTTCGCCGAGGGCGCGCATGATCACCAGGATCGCCAGGCCGCCAATGATGTACGAGAGCATGATCGCCGGGCCGGCCATTTCAATGGCCTTGGCCGAACCAAGGAACAGGCCGACACCGATACAGGCGCCAAGGGCCATCAGGCGAATATGCCGTTCACCGAGTTCGCGTTTGAGCGGGCCGCCTTGAGCGGTCTCGCCATGGGGCAGTGGGTTGCCGACTGGCATAAAGGTACAACCTCATTTTGTTATTGGATTGTCCGTCGAGTTTGCGGGGTGCAGGCCGGTAAGCCTGTGCCCTTGTCGAAACCGGGGCCGCCTCATGGACGGACCCTTCTTGCCGGGCAAGATCAGCGGGCCGTGCAGTATAAAAACCTCGACACAGGGCCTTTCACTATAAAACACGCCAATTTCAGCGGTACCTCGCGGGAAAAAGCCGGTTTATGGAGGGGCATTAGCTGATCCCGCGTGAAAGGCCACGGGGCGAAACGGCGGCGAGTATTGCACAGCCAGGGTGCATCGTCATGCCCCTACCATCGCCCAATGGTCACTGCGAGGGGCTCTATCTCAAGGCTTTCACGCCATAGCGATACAAACCATGGAAAAAGGCGAAAGGTCCCGGTGAAGACTGCGCCCGCAACCGGCACGCTCTGTCATTACCTTCAACGAGACTTCATGGATGACTGAATTGACCACCCGGCATGAGCAGCCGACTCCATCCCAGCGTCAGGACGGCGATCGGCAAATGCTGGACACCCTAATTGCACACCTCAAGACCGAACCCTACGCTGCCGCAGACTCACTCCCGGTGCCGACCCACTGTGCACTCGGCTGCTGGCTTGTGCTCTATCGCCAAGCCCTCGGCCACCCCTCTTTCGTGGCCTGGGCCGGGCAGCGGCGTTTCAACCCGATGGAAGTGAACGTGCGCAACGGCACTCTGTATGCCAACGGTGCCACCTTCACCTATGAGGACGCCAGCGGCTGGCAGCAGCTCGCGCCGCCCATTCGGGCCATCGCCCTGATCATCGACCCGGATGCCATCGGCCTGGCCTACCCTGCCGCAAACCTGTCACTGAGCGCCCGTCAGGTGCTGCGGTTCCACGGCTACCCCCAACCGACTACGCTTGCCCAACGCGGCGTGCTGATTGACGCACTGGGTAGGACCGAACCTGCGCTCGCGGACGCGTTCGAGCGACTGAATCAGGATCTGCACGCGGCAGCCAATGCACTGCATGCACAGATCATCGAAGACGACCTGAACGAACACACATTCAACCTGTTGAGTGTGTACCGCTGCCGTTTCCCGCTGGCTGGCGGCTCGTTCTGGGCCGTGACCATGCAGACCGCCGCAACGTTACTCGGGGAGATCACTGAGCATCCGCAGTTTCTCGCCTTGACTCGCCCCGATGCACTGACCCAAGGCCTGTACGAATTTGACCACCAGCAACACTCGATCAGAGGCGCCGGCCCCTGGGGTCAACGGGTAGACATCAGCCATGAACAACTGTCGCAGCTGCCGCTGGGCGATCGCCTTGAACGCTTGCAAGCCTGCGCTGCGGCCATGAACCTGTTCGTCCATCAGGACGGCCAATTCAGCCTCGCCCAGTTGCTCAGCTTGCACGACCTGCCGTTGCCGGATAATCGCGAGGCGGCCTGGGAGCTGATGGAACAACTGCAGCGTAGCGAACCGGTGCCGGTGCCGCCCGTGAGTGATCTGGCGCATTCCGACGTCGCCTTGCGCCAGTATCGACAACGCCTCGAAACCACCCGGCTCGCTAGCCCCCAGCAGGGCAATTACTGGGAAGCCTTGGGTATGCCACTACCGGGTGCGCTGACCCTTTCAACCGAACAACGCGCCAAGGTGATCCATATCAGCGCCACGTTTGTCCCACAACCCAGCTCCGGTTTGTTCAACCTGCTGGCCGCCGGTCTGCCGCCCGGGCCACCGGATGAACAACTGCAACAACTGCTTGCCGCTCCCCGTGCGCAGAAGCTGGCCGACTCATTGCTCGGCGCCGTGGGCTGGTTTGGACACGCCCCCGGTGAAACGACCAACAACACCAGTCGAGACGCATTGGTCCTTGCCGCGCTGATCCTCAGTCTCGACCCGCAGGCCGCACAATCGCGATACACCCTCGCCGGCCTGAACCTGAACCACAGCGATTACCATGGGCATCGTTATGCAGACCTGCGCCGCTCACTTGAGCTGCACCTGATTGCGGCCGGTGTTGCTACTCCTCAAACCACGGGGTTGGCCGCACACCTGTTGCTGGCGGGTGTCGCACCGGAGTTTTTGGTGCAAGGCATCCCTGATTCGCTGTACTTCATGACTTCCCACGCCTGGATGCTGTTCAAACAAGGCGTGATGCTGGCAGAAGAGCTCGCCTGCGGGTCAACACGACAGCTGGCGTTCAGCGACATCATCGCGCTTGCCATCCAGGAGCCGGCGACGGACCAGGAACGCTTGTGGCGCGAGCATTACGCCACCGCCACTCTGATCGACTGGGCAATCGTCCACGGCGAACTGCGACCTGCACAGACCTATCGAACCGATGAACTCGACGCCATCAAAGAGCGCCTGAAGGCCCGTATAAAGACTTTGCACGACGCAGCCGAAACCTTGCGCAGCAGGCTCATCACGCGCCGCAGCCTGGCCTTGAGGGACCTTAAACGCGTCTTCCCCAACCACCGCTGGCTGAAGAAAAAATGCCTGCAAGAAGGACAAGGCCCCTTTCGGCTCCCCTCCTACAGACCGACCACGGGCGTAAAGCTTCAGTCGTTGGCGGATCTGCATATGGGCGGCCACCTGCAACCCATTGACGATAAATGGCGCTCAACCGACCCCGAACTCGACCTCGCCCTGCTGAAAAAAAACTTTGGCCAGTTGCGCGATGTCAACGCGCTGTTCAGCGAGGCCGCTGGTGCTTACACGCAAAGACTCAAGGAGGCGTTTATCCGAGCGATCAGTTACCTGCTGTCGCAGTTACCACTGGCCGACCGCAAGCGCTTGCACGAGGGGGCGGTACAACTGCTCGTGGTGAGGCAAGCAGCCAGCAAGCCGCAGATCGAGGAAGGGCCCGGAGAGAAAATGGCCCGTACCGGCCGGTTCGGCTTCATCCTGCGTAGTACGGCAGTCAACACCGTCCATGACTACGAACTGTTTCCCCTGCTCAATCAAGTGCAACAAAACACCCGCCTTCCCGCCATCCTGGAACTAGGAGGCCGCCCGCTCAAAGTCACCACCGGCTCCCCCCACAGCACACGACCGATCGCGTATTTGCATGAGGGCAGTCGCCTGGCCATTGATGAGGATGCCTACTTCAAAGGCAGCCCACCCACACCTGGAAGGTATTGCACCGTTATCGTGGATCAACTCTGGCATTTCGAGGGGCTCCCGGCCATTGCTAGTCCGCTGGTGTTCGACTCGCCAAGAAACCTCACATTGGCGAGCACCATCGTCAATCACCACTTTTTCATCGATATCGATACCTGGGTGGCCCAGGCCAAAGGCTTGACCACCCTTGAAGAGCGAAAAAAAAACAGCGAGCAGTTGTTAGAGGCGCTGCTGGGCTTCATACCCTTCTGGACCTGCGGCCATGACCTCGCCTCCGGGGAAATCAAACGCGTGCTCGATGGCACACTGGGCTGTTTCTTCGACATGCTTGGCCTGATCATGCCGACCAAAGGCTTCATTACCAGCGGCTGGGGCCGCCTGATCAAGCCCGCACCGGCCTACTTGAAACTGCTGCAACTGACCAGACTCAGCGCCACCTTTATCAATGAGTTGCTCAACCCACTGGAGGCGGTGCCATCGTTGGTGCGCCTGACGGCCTATGGCCTGGCCAGGTTAAACCACTCAGGCCAGCGGGCACTGGCGGGCGCACTGCGTCATGCCCAGCAACGTCTGGCCCATGGGACGCCGATGGATTACGCCCGGCTGATCAACCGCGCCGACGTCAGGCCTGGCGTTCTGATGCACCCTGAGGGGCTGACGCCTCTGTTGGCGATCAGGCGCGCCAACGCCTGGCATGCCTTTGACCCCTTCAGTGCAAGGCCGTACGGTCCCGCGCTGGAAGGTTTGCAACTGGACACCATGATGGCCGTCACACCGGTCAGCTTCGCCGACGGCTACAAGGCGCTCGTTGTAGAGCCCTTTTTTGACACGGCGCCCTTGCTCATTCAACGCGCCGACGCGACCGACTTGTTGGACCAAGGCCGCGTCTGGCGTTTGTCCCATAAACACCCCAGCCAGCTGGACGAACTCACCTCAGCGGCCCATGCCAAGCTCACCGACCACTTCGACTCGGTCTGCCCCGTCGGCAGAGCAAAGCGCAGCCCGGGGGTGCCCCTCATCTGTTTCACCAAAAGGCTGTACGCCTTTAAGGATTCGATTCATAAACGTCGAGTCCAGGCGCTCGACCATATTCGCATCCAGCCGGCGCCGATGATCGGCGGCAACAAACGCCAGTTGGTCTATTACCGAAACGTGCATGATGTCACCCCGGACTTCGACGGCTTCGAGCTGACCCCTCACCCCCAACCCTCAGCATTGATCTACCAACAGCAGGTCAGCGGCAGGCGCATTGACAGCGAGCCGCAGTTCGGCTTGCCCGAAGACGACCTGGACAACCTGCTCACCCGTAAAACCCAAGTCGTTGAAATCGATGGGCTGGTGAACCTCATCAATGACCGCAGAACGCTTCGGGCGCTGGAGATCACCCTACCCAACACGACAACACCTTACTGGGTGGCCGAGCCCGATGTGGGTGTTTTTTACCGGACAAACGCAACTCCCAGCGGCGCCGACACCTTGCAATTCCAGCAATTGAATTTCAGCCAAGGCGGCGACGATACAGCGCTGATCAGGGCCTACTGCGATACCAAAATGCAGTTCTTGAAAGCCGGCGGGATGATTCCCGACCAACCGCTGATCACACTGCCGACCCTCGAAGTCCTGTACCGACAGTTGAGCAAGCGCGGTTTTTTGCCGAAAAAAATCGAAAATATCCGCAAAAAGGCCAGCACCCTGAGGGTCATCAAGCAGCGGGAACTGCTGCTTAACGCCTCGGACGAGGGAAGGCGCCTGGATATCAATGTGGTCTCGCGACCGGTGCAACTGGACATCTGGCCACCCAGCTCCGCCACGGGTAGCCCGCTCAACAAATACCTCGCAGAGCAAGCCAACGTCAGCACCCAGGCAGTGGTGGATAGAACCGGCCTGAGATCAAACAACGTCGTCGGGGCGACCCCGGCTGAAATCCTGCGACTGCAAGAAGCTGAACCCGTTGTGATGTGGGAATACAGCAAGATCGGCCACCCGAACTACACCGAGGTCATTCTCAAGACCGGTGCCGGCAATTGTGACCAGATGGCCCATGTGGCATGTGAAATGATCCGAACCAATGGTGGCGTCGCTCACGTGTGGTACTGCCGGGGTCATACCTTTGTGGTGGTGGGTACGGTCCCTGCGGGCTTGACCCAGACCCTGGATTTCCAGGGCGCCGACTGGGCGAACCTGTCTATCTGCGACCCCTGGGCATCCATTACGTGTCCGGCGCAGGACTATATACGGCAACTGAAGATAAAAATGACCGTCTGGTACCTGGAGGACAAGATGGTGTTTTTCCATGATGGCGTGAGCCGTCGCTGGGCACCGGCCAATGACCCGATCTGGCTGAACATACTGGAGACCAGCATTAAATATCCGATGCCATGAACACATTTTTTCCCCAACCGGCTACCCGCGACTAAGCTTCAGGCAAGTCCGATCAATCTGCGTGCAGGGGTCAATCGACTATGGGCGCACTGTGGCAAACCGAATCAAGCAAGGCTGCGAAACTACAAGGCAGTCCGGACCCAGCGCCTTTACCCAAAAATAAACCCCAGCCCCGTTATGTACGGCGGCTGTTCTGGTTGATCGTGCTGATGGCGCTGGTGGCCTTGGGGTTTGCCGCCACCAAAGAGATGCGCACGTCACGCCTGCAGGCCCAGGAACTCAGCCGCCTGGCCCGTACCCTCACCTACCAGGTACAACCCGGCCCCAGCGATGCCATCGCCTATCCCGGTGCCGGCCCGTTCGACCGGCGCCTGGGTTACAGCGACCTCGGCACCTTCCTGCCGCGCTTGCTCAAACGCGGCTATGTAATCGAGGCCCAGGCACGCTTTTCGCCCCAATTGATGGACTATAGCGCCAAGGGCCTGTTCGTGCCCTACACGGAAAAGATCCAGGCCGGGCTGTCCATCACCGATTGCCGAGCCGTGCCGCTCTACCAGTACAAGTACCCGCAACAGTTGTATGAGAGCTTCGACGCCATTGCGCCTCTGGTGATCAGCAGCCTGCTATTCATTGAAAACCGCGACCTTCTCGACCCCACTCAACCTCAGGCCAACCCTGCCGTTGACTGGCCGCGCTTTGCCAACGCCGCGTGGTCGCAAGTGGCAAAGGCGCTGCATCTGCCGGGACAGAGTGCCGGCGGCAGCACCTTGGCCACGCAGCTGGAAAAATACCGCCACTCTCCGGATGGCCTGACCGTGTCGGGCACCGAGAAACTGCGACAGATGTTTTCTGCCGCCGTGCGGGCCTATCGCAATGGGCCACAAACCTTACCGGCGCGGCAGAATATCCTGCGTGACTACCTCAACAGCGTGCCGCTGTCGGCAGTGCCCGGTCATGGCGAAGTGCACGGCTTGGCCGAGGGGCTGCGAGTGTGGTACGGCGCCGACTTCAACCAGGTCAACCAGGCGCTGGTCGGCCCGGTGAATAGCGAGCAAGGTCTGGCCCTGCGTCAGGTGTTGTCGTTGATCATTGCCCAGCGCCGCCCTTCTCACTACCTGGCCAAAGGTCGTGAAGAGCTGGCCCAACTCACCGACAGCCATCTGCGGTTGCTGGCCCACAACGGTGTGATTGCCCCTGCGCTGTTGCAGGCAGCGCTGACATCCAAGGTCAGTTATCGCGACTGGGTGCAACAACCTACAATGCAACCCATCGAGACGACCAAAGGCATCAGCATGGCCCGCGCCCGCCTCGCCGCCCTGCTCGACCGCCCCCTGTACGATCTGGACCGCCTCGATCTCTCGGCCACCAGCACTCTGCAAGCGCCGTTGCAGGCCCAGGTCAGCGATTACCTCAAACGCCTCGCCGAGCCGGACTACGCACGCCAGGTCGGCCTGCTCGGCGATCGCCTGCTGACCCCAACCAGTACCGCGCAAGTACGTTACAGCTTCACCCTGTTCGAGCTGACACCGGACGGCTCACGGGTACGTGTACAAACCGACAATACCGACCAGCCCTTCGATATCAACGAAGGCAGCAAACTCGAGCTAGGCTCCACGGCCAAGCTGCGAGTGCTGACCACCTACCTGCAAATCATCACCGAGCTGCACGACAAGTACGCCCCCCAAACGAGCGCCGCACTGAAGAAAGTCGACATCGCCGAACAGGACCGCATCAGCCGCTGGGCCGTCGACTATCTGATCCAGACACCGGATAAATCCTTGGCCAACATGCTCGACGCCGCCCTCGACCGCACTTACTCGGCCAGCCCCAACGAAGGTTTTTTCACCGGCGGCGGTATGCATCGCTTCCACAATTTTCGCAACGAAGACAACGGCCGCAGCCCGACCCTGCGCGACGCCCTGCGCGAGTCGATCAACCTGCCGTTCATTCGCCTGATGCGTGACCTGGTGCGTTTCAGCACCTATGCGGGCGCCAACAACAGCGCCGAGTTGCTCAAGGACGACAGTGACCCGCGCCGCCAGGAATACCTTGCCGACTTCGCCGACCGCGAGGGCACGACGTTCCTGCGCAAGTTCTGGAAGAAATACCAGAAGAAAGACACCCAGGACCGCCTCGACACCTTTCTCGACGGCCTGCGCCCCACGCCGATCCGCCTGGCCGCCGTGCACCGTTACTTGTTGCCCAACGCCAGCCAAGGCAGCTTCGACCTGTTCGTGCGTGCGCACCTGAACGGCATCAAAACCAATGAGAAACTCACCGATGAGCGCCTGCAAAATCTCTACAAAGCTTACGGCCCCGGCAACTATGACCTGCCCGACCAGGGCTATATCGCCAAGGTGCACCCTCTGGACCTGTGGCTGATGGGCTACCTGCTCAATCATCCCGAGGCAACCTTCAGTGAGGTGGTCAAAGCCAGCCAGTTCGAGCGCCAGGAGGTCTACAGCTGGCTGTTCAAGAGCCGTCATCAGAGCGCCCGCGACAGTCGTATCCGGACCATGCTCGAGGTCGAAGCCTTCCTCGATATTCATCAGCGCTGGCAGGCGGTGGGCTATCCGTTCGACCATCTGGTGCCCTCCCTGGCCACGGCCATCGGCAGCTCCGGCGATCGCCCGGCGGCGCTCGCGGAATTGATGGGGATCATCCTCAACGATGGCGTGCGTGCGCGGGTGGTGCGTATCGACAGTCTGCACTTTGCCGCTGATACACCGTATGAAACCCAAGTGATCAACGACCCCGCCGAAGGCAAACGGGTGATGCCGCTCGAAGTGGCGCGAGCACTGCGCGGGGCCTTGTCCCAAGTGGTGGATGCCGGTACGGCCAAACGCGTGGCTGGCAGTTTCAAGCTGGACGACGGCACACCGCTGGCCATGGGCGGCAAGACCGGCACCGGTGACAACCGTATCGAAGCCATCGGCGCCGGCGGCCGGGTACTCAGTTCCAAGGCGATCAACCGCACTGCCACCTTTGTGTTCTATATCGGTGACCGGCACTTCGGCACGCTCACTGCCTTCGTCCCAGGCAGTTCGGCACAAACCTTCAAGTTCACCTCGGCGCTGCCCGTGCAGGTGCTCAAAGGCATGGCGCCAATTCTGCTGCCGTACCTAAATCCAGGCAGCCACACGCTGTGCCAGCCCGTGGCTAGTCAACACTGAAAAACAGGCGTCGGGCAAAAGGCCGCGTAATCTTATCCCGGTCAATTTCCAGAGTCTGGCGCACACGCCCGGTCTGGCCACTGCGCATACGTGTGAACGCCTCGGCCTCGACCCGGGCCTGGGCCTGGCGCCCCAGGCGCTCCTGCTCGGGGCTCTTGAGGTGGGGATCGCCCACATAATGATCATCCGGCCCCTGGGCCGTTTTGTAGTGGAAGTGGGCATAGCACAAAACCCGGACGGTATTCCTCGCGTCAACGACCACATACACCTGCAGGTAATCATCAACCGTGTCCTTGAGCAGTACGCGCTGCCCCTTGCGGTAAATGAGCACTTCATTGTGGCGCTTAAGAAAGTCGACGTGGTCCTGAGTGCGGGGCCGCAGCCGGGTCGCTTTAATCCGTGCCGCCAACCCGGCAGCCTTCAGTCGGGCCTCGGCCAGCCGTAGGTCGCGCGCCATCGCCAGTGCCTTGGCTTGCTGCACAGCCACCAGTCGAACGGTTTCCATACCCTGGCGCCTGCGGTCAATCGCCTCGGCGGTCCAGCGGCGGTTATTGGCCTGCGCCTCGAGCAGGTACTCCAGGGAAGACGGATCGTTGATCCGCTCAATCAGAACCTCCACCTGCTGGATCGCTCTACGCTCATCATCCAGCAGTGCCTGACCCTTTTTCAGCAAGCTACCAAGCTGCGCATCAGGCTTGGGCGTCGGCGTCACCGGTTCCCAAACCCCGTCCCGGGCCTCGGTAAACGTGCCGATCAGCTCGCCGCCCGCCTCATGCAGCTCTGCGGTGACGGGCGCCAATGACGTGGCTTCATTGATCTGTACCACATACATATCGTGATTACGCGTACGGATAATTCTTTTACGCCGGGCGCCCTGGGGCACTGGGGCGGGTGCAGTAGGCCGCTCTGTCTGGGGTTCAGGTTGCAAGAGGCTCGCCAGTTCTTTTTCGACCTGTTGGTGCAGGCTTGCAAGCAGCTCCTGCAGTTTTTGCAGGTACTCCAAGTCGAATCTTTCCGGTTCCATGGCACGCCAGAATTCAATCTGATCGTCGACTTGCGCATAGACGTGGTCAATATTCTTAAGCAGTTCAATTCGTTCTGCCGGCGTTGTTTGCAGCTGTTGTAAGTCCGCCAGAGAGCGAGTGGCACGGCGTGCACGCTTGACGGCTTCGTTGACAGCGTCGAAGAAATCGTCGCTGAGCTCAGGTCCCGCAACATCAATCGAAATGCCCCACAAGGTCGTCAGTTGCAAGACTTGCAGATCCTGTATCAAAGGGCGCCCGGCTAGTGTCAGCTCTTGGGCCTTGTCCCGACCTAGTCGGGGAACACGGCTCAAGTCATCCAGATACCCGGCCTCCAGGGTTCGCCAGCGGATGCCCTTTTCCTGCACGGCCGCCAACTCACGCATGAGGGTGCCCAGCTTGGCATGATCCTGCCGGTTGATATCCGATTCGGCTTCTTCCGGGGTTTCCTCACTCAGTCGGTCCAGCAGCGGTCTGAGCCTGGCATTGCAGTCCACTACGTGTCGTCGAGACTGTGTATCCAATAACTGTGCGGTCAGAATCACTGACGCCAACACGTTGCAAAGCTCTTCTTCATAACCAGGGCGAGGAGCCAATTCCCGTAGGTGCTTGAGCAGTCGCAACTCCCGCTGTGCATGCTGAAACTTGTTGCTCATTTCCCGACCATAGCGCTCCCATGCCTGGGTACGTTGCGGGTCAGTGATTTGCCCGGCGGGCCGGGTCGCCAACGTGCGTGCCAGGTGCATCGCGGTGTTCGCCCTGGCGCAGTCCGCCTGGGCATTTCTATAGTCAGCCTCAAGTGCTGAGAGGATGGCCGGCTGCGCTTGCCGGGCTTGCTCAATCACCTCGTCGGCATTGCCGCCCGACAACCGCAGTCTCAAGTCAAAGTCCCACCGCCCCTGGCCCAGATGCCTGAGCCAAGGCCCAAGGGTGGCGCCATCAGCGCTGACCACCCGGACCACGCCTTGATTGATTTGCACCCGGTACAGCGCCCCTCGAACCAACGCCTGCCATTGCGGGGGCACATGGGAGGTATCACGCAACAAGCCCTGGATCGCACCACTGGGCTCGGCGTTATCCAGGGCAACCGGCCAGGGCGTGGGGAAGGTCTTCAGGCGCAACGGCTGGATCAACTCCCGCTGTTGCGGGGTCAGCACGTCGCGGGCATTGGCCCAGCGGGTGGGCGTGTAGAACGTCGCCGGCGGGGGAACAGGCTTGAGCGGTACAGCCCGTTGCACGGGTTCGACACGCGCCAAAGGTGCAAACACCGGGTGCTCCAGTGCCAAATGCTGTTGGGCATCCTGGGGCGTGGCCTGATGGGCCACAATCGCCATCAGGTTCACCAGCATGTCGGTGAGGGCTGCACTCCTCGTTTGCGCGTCGTCACTCTGCAGCCCTCGGACATCGCGCTGCGCGCTGTCAACTAACTGAGCCAGCCAGCCTCCCAGCATCAACGGCCCGTTGAGCAACGGCAGCACAGTGCCCAGTAGCAGCCAACCGACCTGCTTCAAGTTGGCCCAACGCTGCTCGGCATTCGACACCGACTGGCGGTCTGCCAGGGCTACCAATGCCTGGGTCGTGGCGTTGAACACCTGGTCCGCCGGGTCGGTGGCGCCTACCTGTTTGCTCAGTTGTGCCGGTGCCGGCGCCTCATACACGCTGAACTCATCGCCCGGTAGAACGCGGCGAATATGCGGCTCATGAAAGCCATTGTTGGCATAGATCGCCTGGCGCTCAGGCACAAGCCAGGTCATGCAGGGCACCTGGGGTCTTGATCGCCGTAAACAGAGCCTCCAGCGATTCATATTCCAGCAGCATCGGGCTGAACAGTGGCCGGTACAACAGGTGCGGGCCGACTTGCCCTTGTTGCGGCCCAATGATGAACATGTTGGCGACCACATCCGCTGCGGCCTGCGCCGAAGCCTTGAACGCCAACGGCCACAGCGCGACCGCCTGCCCACCCGCCTTGCGTTCGACGGCACTCGCCTGCAAGGCCGCGAGTACCCGCTGAAAACCGCTCCACGTCACACCGTGCTCGCCCTTGATCTTTGATTCCAGGGCCAACATCGGCAGTTGCACCCGCAGTTGCCGGCTGAACTGCTGCCGGCGGCGGGCGGCCCCAGCCGTGTCGTCGATCAGTGTTTTTTTCAGCAGGGCAGGATAGGTTTGTCCCACATCCGCCTCGTCCATACAGCGTTTGATCAGGTCGTACGTCAGCCAGGCCGGTGCCTCTGCGTCGTTGAGCGTGATGCGTTTGGGGGTGTGCGGGAAGCCGGCGAGATTTTCCAGGGCCAGCTCGGTCATTGTCACCGTGACAGGGTCCACTTCCCCGGCAATGAACCCGCCAGGCACCGGCACGGCTGCCGCGACCACTCGATCAAAAGTCAGCGAAACGTCACCCGGCTCAAGGTTCTTCGCACCCGGTTGCCTCCTCAGGCACTGCTGTAACTGGCGGTCGGCGTACTGGCTAATCGACTCGATACCCTCAAGAAAATGCGCAGCCCCGCTTTCATGCTGGGCCAACACCCACTGCTGCAACAACTGGGCGTAGGCGATGCTGTCCTCAGGGCTCGCCTGGATCAGCCACCCCGGCATGGCCTGGCGCAAACGCTGCTGGGGCGCGCTCAGTTCACAGATAAACCAACGCCTGGGATCAATGATGTAATCGAGCAACGCTTGGCACACCTGCGGCGTACGCAGCACCGTGCGCGGGATGCTAGCGATCTCCAGCAGTTGGCGTGCCAGGTAACTCGACGCCAAGGCATCGAACGGGTCGCCTTGAGCCTCCACGACGAACCACTGGTCAGCCGCCCCTGTCAGCACCGGGCTGGTGTAAGCCGCCAACAAAGCGCCGATGTCGTCCAGTCTATTGAGCACGTGCATACCGCTCGCAGGGCTGAACAGCAAGGTAGTAGAGCCATGGTTGAGGACCAGCAGCGGCAACATCTGCGTTTGATCGCCCCCTTGCAGGTGGACGGTCTGCACCCGCAACGGGCCGCCATGCAGGCTCCATGCAGCGGTCGGCCGCACCGGGCGTAACAGGGTTTTGGGGAACAGCGCAGCGAAATGTTTTTCGTCCATGCCAGGGGGGTTCGGTGAGTCGTAGAGCAACGCCAACAGGTGGTCGGACAGATAGCCCCAACGGCCCCTGTTTTTCGCAAGAAGCTCACGCCACCATGTTTGCAAACGATTGGAAAAAGACTTCAGAAGCACGGCGCCGCACTCATTGATCAATTTCTCCAGCTCAGCCAGGGTCGGCCCACTCGGCGCAAACACCTCGCGAACCCGCCGGACCACAACCTGATACTGCTCGACCAGCAATGTCGGCCTGGCACTGGCCAAGCGCTGCACCAGTAATTCGGGCAAAGGCTGGTAAGTGTAGGACGGCAATGCAGCGGAGCTGCCAGCGGTAGGTGTGGCGATATGGATCAGGCCGGCCATCCACTGCTGCGGCGCAAAATGCTGGTCCAGATAGGCTTGGGCAGCCTCTTGCGCCACAGTGAGCAGTGACGGCGGATCGCGGAACAGGGTCTCGATCTGGTCAATATGGGGTTGGCGCAGGGAAGCGGGGCTGGGCTCGGTCGAGGTCATGACAGGGTTTCTCGCTGTGATAGAGCCATCGACGCTACAGACTGCCCGACACCCAGTGTCGATAAACAGTTACTGCCAGACGCTCCCCTGCGCGAATCTAGTCTGAGTGCCCGACCCACTACAGAAAACAAGCCATGAGCACCATTACCCCCTCGACACACGAAGATAAAGGCCAGCACTACGAAGTCATTCGCAAGGCCTTGCCCGACTGGATCACTACGCTGTCGGCATCACGTGTCGGCGCCTTGAAGTCCAGCCGCAAAACTATTGCGCCCTGGTATAAAAGTGCCTCGCCCCACCAGCATCAATTATTGAAAACCGCGATTGCCGAACATTGGCAAACCCAAACCCTTGTCGACCAGAAACTCGCCGCGGTCACCGACCTCAAAGGCTTTGCCGAGCCGTTGTTGAAAGCCACGCTGAAACAGCAATACAACCTCGACGTCGATGTCCGCAGCACTTGCCTGCGGCTCTATGCCCCAGCCAACCAGGCATGGTGGGTCGGAGATTTTAGCGGTGGTGTGCAAAGCCGCACGGTGTCGCTGCTGGACGCGGCACTGCACAACTTTGCCGACAGCGAGGCGTTTACCGCCGATTCGCAATTCATCACCCGGCCCGACGCCCTGGGCCATTTCGACGTCGTCCCGCTGAAAGCCCAGCTGTCGATCCAGCAGTTCAAAACGCTGGTTCGCGGCCTGGACATCGGCGCCCAGTACCAACAGCACCTTGAGAACTATCTCGGCCGCACCGCCCCGGTGGTCGAAGGCGTGCTGCGAGCCCGGGTGATGCTCAATCAGCAGGCCGCCCTCAAGGTGGCTGCGCGCATGGCATTAATCAGGGGCGATATCCAGGCGTTGGATCATGCGTTGATCACAGGCTTGGTCAGGGGCCAGCAAAACCTCACGCTCGACGGCAAGGCCGCGCACTGTCATGACCTGAGCCTGATGGATGCCACCTTGACCGGCGTGGTACTGATTGCCGCCGACCTGGAAGTCAGTCGCCAGGCATCGCCCGTGATCGCCTATATCCCGGATGACCCGCAGCACCCACTCAAGCGCTATGCCTCGACGGTGGAGTTCATGCAGGCACTGACGGGGCAACTGCGCCAGCCCGACTACCAGCAATTCTTCAGCCGGTTTGTCGAGCATCAGTACCAGGGGCATTTTTTCAACCAGTTGGGCACGCGTTTGAGCCAGGTGAAATGGCATCAACACGCGCCCGGCGATCCACAGCCGACCTGGCGTGAAACACCCCGCGACAACCCCAACCTGCAGTTCAGCGTGACGCGTGTACGCACGCCACTGTGGGAGCACCTGTATCAGCAAAGTCTCAATAAAATCCTCAACGATGCCCGTGAACTGGCGATCGCAACCGCCTACGCCGACCGCATGGCACGTTGGGCCTGGTGGGACAATCTAGAAAAAGTCCTCTCGGACATTCTCAACGCGGCGCTATTAGTGGTGACCCCCTTCGTTCCGTTTTTGGGCGAATTGATGCTGGCCTATACCGCTTACCAACTCGCCGACGAGGTGTTCGAAGGATTGTTGGATTGGGCCGAAGGCCAGGGCCTGGAGGCCATTGAACATGTGGCAGGGGTGACGGAGAACGTGGTGCAACTGATCGCATTCGGCGCCGCCGGGCAACTGGCCCATCTTAAGCTGTCCCCCTTTGTCGAGGGTTTGAAGCCTGTGACGCCGGCTGACGGCAAAACCCGTTTATGGCATGCGGACTTGAGCCCCTATGAACAAAAAGCCGTAACCCTGGCCCCCGGTTCGAAACCCGATGCCCATGGGTTTCACTCGCACGCAGGCAAAAAAATCCTGCGCCTGGAGAACAAGCACTACGAGGTCAGCCAGGAACCCGACACCGGCCGGCACCGGATCATCCACCCACAACGCACCGAGGCTTATCGCCCTGAAGTACGGCTGAACGGTCACGGCGCCGTGGTGCTGGAGGGCGAAGCTCCCCGGGCCTGGAGCGACTCACAACTGCTCCAGCGCCTGAGCCCGACCACCGCTACCTGGCCAGAAGCACGCCTGCAGCAGTTGCGCGCGATCAGTGGTATCGAACCCGGCACGCTGCGGCATATCTACTCTGAAAACCAACCACCGCCGCCGTTGTTGGCCGACACTTTAGGCCGCCTTGAACTCCGGCAGCACATCGATACCCTCAGCGATCCAGCCGCCGACAACGGTGAAGCGGCCTACTGGGCGGCCGACATGGTCACGCGAATGGACGGCTGGCCCAGCGGGAAAGCGCTCGCAGTATTCGAAGCGTCCGACTTGAGCGGCGAGTCGATCCGACATGGCGCGATGCAGGCCACGCCGGACGCAACACTGACCCTCAGCCGTGAAGACCTGCTGGCCGGCCGATTGGCCCAGCGAGTGGTGGACTTTCTGGATGAAACCGAACTCGCCGGGTTGCTCGGCGAACCGTTGCCCGCCGACAACAACACGCGCGTACACACCCTGCGTGAACAACTGAGCCGTTACGTGGCCTCGCGTAAAGACGACATCTTCGAGCATCTGTACAGTTTCAAACGCCAATCCAACAGCACCCACGGGTTACTGCTGCAACGGCAGTTTCCCGAGCTGCCCGACAACCTGGCCCGAGCGATAGTGGCCCAGGCCCGCCCGGCTGAAGTGCAGTTGATGAACGAAGAACAACGCGTGCCACTGCGCCTCAAACACCTGGCCAGGGAGTTGCAGTTTGAAACGCGAACCACCCACGCCTACGAAGGTTTCTACCCGGACAACGCGCCCACACCCGATACCGAACGGCTGCTGCTCAACGCGTTGAGAATCCACAGTGACGCCTTCGGCGACCTGCGCCTGAGCATCCGCGAGCAACAGCCCAGCGGGCAATTGCGTTGCCGCGTCGGCCCGGACGACGCGACCACCGATACGCTGCTGATACGCACAGCGCCAGGGCGATACTTGCTCCACGGCGCTAGCGCCGATACCGCTTTGGATCTGTATGAAGCCGTACTTCAAGCCATACCGCGTAACACCCTGGGCTTCGCGCCTGGCGACAGCGAAGCGCTGCGCCAATGGCTGACACGTACCCTGCAACCGCCCGCCGAACGCCGCACGGTGTTGGCCGAACCGCCAACCCTTGACGTCGCCTCTCCAGCTATCCAGCACCTGCTGCAAAAGCCTCGGTTCAGCGCACTGCGCCACAGGCTGGGCCTCGCCAGCGTTGAAGAGCGGCTCAGGGCCCTGTATCCGATGCTGACCGAAGACGACGTGACGGCCTACGCCCAATCGCTGCGCTCGACCGAAGGGCAGCACCTGTTGACCGAGCTTGAAACCCAAAAAAAAGCCCTGTGCAAGTCCCTCAACGACTGGCAAGAACGCCCCGCCGCCGGCACCCAGAGACGCCGCCCGGCATTCCCGGAGCAGTTGTTCAGGAAACGCGTGAGCGCGCTCATACAGCAAAGCTGGGAGCAATCGGCCAAGGGTTACGAAACGGACTTCGGTGAGCGTCGAGTGGGTGGCGAACTAGACCTGCGCGGAGAAACCATCTACGGCTTTTTGCAGAACTTCCCCCCCCTCGATACCCGGCTGGAACACATCACCAGTCTCAACCTGGCAGGCACCGACTTCACGGATGCCGACAGCCCCTTCCTGGACAACTTCCCCAACCTGCGCATTCTGGATATCACCGGTAAACGCCTGAACACCCTCCCCCAGGCCGTCACTGGTATGCGTCGCCTCACCCACCTGGGCCTGGCCGAAAATCCGATTCGCTGGCGTGCGCAGCACCTGGAGCACCTCAGGCAATTGAACCATCTGAAGGTGTTGATCCTCTCGCACAACGAACACTTGGTCACACCACCGGACATCAGCCGGATGCCGGAACTGCGCATACTGGCGCTCAATAACACGCTCATTCGCGATTGGCCCATAGGGTTGTTCGAACTGCCGCGCTCGCCCGACTTCAACCTGAACCTGTTGAATACACGGATCACCCAAGTACCAGTTGTCGAACCCGGTTCGGCGCACGCCGAACTGGTGACACGGGCACGCCTGGACAACAACAAACTGGCGAGCGACGCCGAGGACAGGCTGGTCCGCTACCGCCGCACGGCTGGCCTGGACCCCTATCGTACCTACCCCCCACGCGGTGAACTGGACAGTCAATTCTGGCTCGAACACCTGCCCCCCGAACAACGCCAGGGGTGGCAGGAGATCTGGGACGACCTTGAACGAGAGCACGGCTCCCAGGGCTTTTTCGAGGTCATCAAAAGCCAGCAGCTCCCGCCCCCTGAAATCGTCCACGACCCGGACGATCTAATGCGCTACAACCTGAACCTGCGCCAATTGCGTACCAATGTGCTACGCCTGCTGAGGGCCGCCGACAGTGACGAGCCAACCCGCACCGCGCTGTTCAACCTGAGCGCCACGCCGGCCAACTGTGCCGATGCGGGCGCCCAGCTGTTCAACGCCATGGGTATCGAAGCCATGAAGCTGGAGGCTTGGCGCGAGCCCACCGTTGAAGCTCGCACCCATGCATTGGTGCGGCTGGCCAAACAAAAGGCACGGTTGAACAAGGTCAATCGAATCGCGCAGCAGGATATCCAGACCCGCCTCAATACCCCCACGCTCAATGATGATGGCAGTGAAGGCCCGGCCTTGCGGCTGACCACCGATGTCGTCGGCGGTGTGGCGGGTACGGTGGATGAAGTCGAGGTGTACAGCGCCTATCAGACTGGCCTGAAGATCCGCCTGGATCTGCCTTGGCTGGCCGATCACATGCTCTATCGCAGTGCCGGCAACGTCGAAGCCCGGCAACTGGCCGACGCCTACGACAAAGTCATTGAGCAGGAGCAAGGTGATGGGCTGGTGAACCAAATGCTTGAGCAGTACTTCTGGAGCGACTACTTGCTCAATATGCATCCCGACGAATACCGGACAATCAAATGCCAGCATGAACTAGCCAGTGAAAGCATCGACGATTTGCGCCTGGCTCAAAACGCCTGGGCGGCCAATGAACAACTGTCAGTGCAACGCAAGAGTTCCGCCACCACAGCCCAACTGCGCCAGCGTCTGCTCGACCTGGCAGACAGGCTGAATGTACCCCCTGAACAAGTCCTGACCGGCGAGCCTATGACAGAAGAGCTGTACTTGAGCCTGTTTCTCAAGAGTTTCGACGATGAACAGGAACTGGGCCGCCGCCTGACTCGCGAGGCCATGGTTGCCGCCGGGGTTTAACCCTCCCCCCCATTGCAGAAGCGAGCAGGCACCAGGCGTGCCCCTGGTTCCTGCAAAAACCTCAACTGAGCGCAGAGATGAAAGGCCCGTGTAGTGGTTAAGGTACGTAACGATCTGAACACGCGTGCTTGACCCGCACCGTGAATAGTTACCGCCGACACAATCCTCACCCACCTCATGCTGATGGTTCACCCCATCAGCATGAGCACAATGCCAATGAGCACGTCGAACACACCAGCGGCATCACCGACGCTTCAAGAAATACGTACCCACCTGCTTGAAATCGACCCAGCGTTGCGCACTCAAACCCAACAGCCTGCCGCAGTACCGCCTGAACTGCTTGCGCTGGAAAAACTGAACACTACCCTAACCAGCGCCAACAACGTCCTGCTGGCGAGGTCACACAGCTTGTTTGAGGCACTCACGCAAGCAGACCTCACCCAAGCGGCCGGCAAGACGTTGCTTGCCCAACTCAAAACCGACTTGAACAAGCACCTGCTAGGCCTTGACGAAGCCAGCACCGTGGACGGTCAAGGCCGCAAGAGCTACCTCATCCAAACAGCTGGCCTTGGCGCGTTGGAGCAGCAAGCCAAGCTGGATGTGCGCGATTACCTGCTAAGCCCTGCCGAACAGCGCATGGTTGAAGACTGCTCCCGAGGCCCGACCTTTCGCCCTGGCATGTACTCGCTCAACTTCAGCTACCAGGACAAAACCGTGGCGTTTGCCGGGGCGTTTGTACTGACGCGTAAACCCAGCCCAGTCGTAGACAACCTGACGTCGAAAGAAGACCTCGGCCAGGTCCTGTTGTTCACCCCAAACCGAGGCCTGGAGGCCTTCGACTCGCTGGCGCAACTGGACCAGCGACTCAAGGCGACGCTGGCGTTGCCGGCAGGCCATGAGGAATTCTGCCAACACCTGCCTATGCGTTATCAGGCGCTGGACGTCGATGACATCTGGCCATTGCAATTGCTGCCCATCGACGACGAGCCACTGTTCGAACATACCTACAACGCGATCATCAACAAGCGCAGCCAGGATATTGAACTGGCATTGAGCCTGGTTGAAAACCCGCTCCACGAGGCAACACTGCTCCAATCAGCCTTGGATAACGCGGTGAAGGCCGCCCTGCCAGACTTGTCGTCACGCTTGGCGTTCAGGCGCCAACAGCTACTGGAGCGCAGCGTCTATAACAGCCTGCCGCACTGGTATCGCAATGCAGCTGCGACGGACCAGCAAACCCTGAGTCGTTTCATGCAGGATTACAATCAGGCCCGGGCCACCTATATCGAGTTGCTGGGGCCTGTCGCTTCGCCTCAAGCGCTGGCGAATTTCCAGTTGACCGAGTATCTGGACGAAGCGCTGGAAATCCACGACCTGGACCCGCACCACCTGAAGATCACCACCCGGCGCAACGTCACCCATGTCGGCACCTATGAGCAGACACGCGACCTGGTGCAGTTAAGCTATGACGGGCTGCACACCGGCGACGAGTTGCCCGGCTCTGATTTTTTGGCCAATACCACCCTGACCTACGCGGGCGCGGCACTGCAAGGCGACCATGCCATTCTGAACGCGCAGAGCCTGCTCGACATACTCCGCGAACCCGGCCTGCAACCGCGCCTGGACTTTGCCGCGCTACAAAAAAAAATGCAGGCCGATACTGAGTTCAACAAGGCTGCTCGCGACCTGTTTGATCACCGGCTGGTGTTGCTGGCCTTTATCGCTCGGTTGCGAGGCGACCTGAGCCAGGCAGACCACAGCCTGTTCGACACGTTGCGAGCCGGTACGAACCCGCTCCTGTGTGCGCGAACCGTGCTGCTGCATGGCGCGCAACTCAAAGACCTGTGGTTATTGCGCGAGGAGGATGCCGACGGCCAAATCCGGCGCTTGCTGTTGTGCACCCCGGATTCGCCACGTGAGCGACAGTTCCTGGTATTTGCCACCGAGCGCGAATGCCAGACGCATATCATCGGTTGGGCCGATGACAAAACGCGGCTTAAGGGTCGCACCATGAGCGACTACCTGTTGGAGCAATGCCCGCTGCGTTTTCGCCCGAAGATGGGCACCTTTCTCGCCGGGCTGGGCTTCAGGCCCGACGCAAAGGAACACGAAGAGGTGACATTCGGCCCAGTGTGCTCCCACACGGTCTGCCTGGACGCCATGGTCGTTCATTCGCAAAGCGCAGCGCAGGACGACTACGAATACAGCACCCCGCTCTGGTATCGCTCGGCCAAGCCGCAAGACCGAACCCGTTTGACCCGCCTTGCTGAAGATGCCGCAGGTGCCTTGCGCGTCTATAACGCCATGCCCGATTCAGAAGCGAACTTCATTACCTTCAATGCCTATTTGCACGATAAAGCCAAACTCAGCCTGAACACGCTGCTGGGCCGCCCTCAGAATGATATCGACCCGGACACCGTGTTCGTGTCGGCGCCCTGGCCGTTACTGGGTGGCAAGCCCCAGCCCATCTCCTATACCAGGCTGTACAGGGACGGTTACACGGATAACGTCGGTTTCATCGACGCGAAATTTTCCACCTCGGCCACGTTCAGTGGCCCGGCGGGTGTCGACCTGAGCCACTTGACGCCACAGAACGTATCAAGGTCGGTGACCGGTGTATGGATCGGTCAACGCTACACCGACGAAGTGCGCACCAAATTGCAAAGCGCGAGCAGCCCCGGTTACGCCAAACGGCGCGACGCCACCTTGGCGATCACGCAACTGCAGATGAAATACGCAGCTCTGGATTGCTGTCTACGCGGCCATATCGCCCGGGTCGACTTGACCTGGCTGGAGCGTGCCATCGACAGCCTGGGCGATACAGCGGCTGCGACTCGCTCCACTTACCAAGTACATCGCCTGACGCTTGACGGCGATTGGGTGATGGGCAACTACCTGTTCAGCCACGCCGATAACCCGGTTTTGCTCTACTCCCCCAACGCACCCGATGGCATCAGCTTTCGTGAGGCGAAGCTGTTCAACTACTGGCTGAAAAAAGTCGACGGCGTGTCGGGTTACCTGCAGGGTCGGGTGCCGATCCAATCCCAGGTACGGATCGGGATGTTTCTGAAAACTGCCCGCGATGGATTGCCAGCGACGATTGACCGTACCACTCCAAGCCCGGCGCGCTATGACCGGACAACCTCCGACACAACCCTGACCGACCTGCGCAATGACCTCTACAACATGGTATTGCAGCGAAAAATTGATGATGTGATCGCCACCACGGTCAATCGAACGGAGATGATCATGGGGATTCTCTGGATGTGCGTCGAACTGGTCACCGCCATCGCCACCATCCCTTTTCCCGTATTGAGCCTGGGCCTGGGTGGTTTGCTGGCGTTCAAGGACGCGATGCTCGCCATCAGTGCCTACCAACAGGGTGACATGGCCGGGGCCTTGAGACACTACATCGGCTACCTGGCCAATGTGGGCGGTGCTGTGTTGTTTGACTTTCGCCCGGCTCTAAAAGGCCCTTTCAACACACTGTCTGTCAGACCGGTTACTAAAGCGATACAGCAGGCCACGCTGATCAACGATATCGACCCTGGCATTACTGCCGGAATGAAACCGGTGCTGTTCGATGGCCATCCGTTCTGGGTCAAGAACACACAGGATTCTCTGGGGCGGCATCTGCTGTTTCGCCATGACCCAGTCACCGGGCAAATGCAGTCGACTACACGTCTGGTCAACAAGAACACCGATGGCCAGTGGATACGTTCCGGGGTTGCGGCAGGCGGGCGCAGAAAGACATATACGGTACTCCAGGAGGAAGTGGACCAGCCACTGGCTCGCTACGAGATTGCATCCGAGCAAGGTAAGTACTTCAGATCAGCGCTCAACCTTGAATATGTGCGCAACGTCGTCAACCATCCGGATGACGTTATTGCGCAGGGCGTACGTGAAGGGGCCCATTTTGATTTGAAGCCTCTACGTAATAGCTATCCCGATCAGGTGAAACACCTGACTGAAGATGCGCAGGCGCTTTACGCCTCACCTCCATCGCGCCCGGACCGCACCGGTTTGCCGGCACTGGCACCGGACTCCAACCCGTCTACCGTACTTGCCACCCTGTTCCCACTCAAGAAGGCGCTGATCATCGGCGCATCCAACACCAGCGTTGCCAGTAAGCAGTTACTGATCGAAAACCTTCAGGCCTTGGCCGCGCAAGGGCTCAAACGCTTGCACATCGAAAACCTGCCGGCCGATGTTTTCCGCACCAAACTCAAAATAATCAACGGCGAAACCAAGGGCAATCTTGCGCATGCCTTGAAGCAAGTCGAGGACCATTTGGCGCGGGTCGACGCAGGCTTGGGCTGGGATGCAGATGCGCCTTTTACCTTCCGTAAACTGATGCTTGAAGCCCATCAGCACAAGGTCGCGATCGACGGCGTGGACGCCTCGAGCTCATATCATATGGAGCATGTGCTGGAGCTATCTGACAAAGAGCGATTTATCCCGCGTAACAGTCAACTCAGAAACTTTTATTCCCACCAAGCGCTTGCGCAAAACGATCCCGATGATGGCTGGATCGCCCTGGTAGATCACATTCGCATAGGCAGTACCGACGAGGTGCCGGGGCTGGCCGACTTGCAGAATGTCATCGCCTTGCGTGTGGATGATGCTATCCCTGACCAGGCAGTGGGCATCCTGCCTGATACATCCTCCGCCGCGCTGTCTCGGGGTGATTACAAGCTGACAATGGCCGCAAACACCCAAACCTTGCCGAAGGCCGGCCCCTCGAGAGCGGTACAGGTCCCCCCATCACCGTCTCATTACAATGAGTTTGATCTGCCCGCATCGTTCAAACCGGACCTGGACGAAATGGTGCATAGGCAAAAAAGCTTTGACCCCCGCTACGGACCTGCAGCGGAAGACCCGTACCATCCGGCGCACCAGGCGTTCAAGCAAACACGCAGTCGCCTGGATGAAGCCGCCAAAAAGGCTTTTACCGCTTACACGCCACTGCCACGCCCGGACTTCGCCGACCTCGCCACGGCGACAAGTGAGGAGGCGTTTATCAGGCAGCTGTATAAAAAGATACGGGGACTGATTATCGGCGAATCCCATCTTGATACCTACAGCAAACAGTTCCTGATCAAATACATGAAGCTGTTGAAGAAGGAGGGCGTCGAGACCTTGTACCTGGAGCACCTGCTCACCGATCTGCATCAGGCAGAACTGGAGCTTTTCTACCGCACGAGCAAAATGCCGAAGAACCTGAAACGCTATCTGAGAGCGCAAGATGCCGGCCAGATGCACGGTTATACCGGGCCCGACACTTACACCAATGTGGTCAAAGCCGCGAACAAGGTAGGCATTCGCGTGCGTGCGCTCGATTGTACGGCCAGCTATCACGTTAAAGGCATGAACACGAACAACGCCCGCACGAACCTTTTCAACTATTTCGCCAATGAGGTGATCAAGGCCGACCAGTTGGCACAGGGCCCGCATAAATGGGTAGCGCTCATAGGGGACTCCCACTGCGATACGTACCTGGGTGTCCCAGGCATTGCGCAATTGCAGGATGGGGTCAGCTTGAGGATACGCGATGTTCACCCCACCCAGGCATTGCCGCTGCAGAGGGGAGGATGGGAATTCGTCGAGGGTCAGATTGGCTCTCCCGGAACAAAAACCCTGCGCAGTGACTTCAAATTGCACGTCGGTATTGCCGACATTCGCGCGCCGTCGCCTAAAACTGCACCGGATCGTGCATGGTTGAGAAATGTCGACGACTTCCTGATCGAACAACCCTCAAGCACCGAAGCCAATGTGGTCTACCGCACCATTCTCGGAGGGCAGGCGAGCACCCCGATTAAAATTGACGACCTGGGGAAGTTCTTTATTGAAGATTTTCCGCTATTGAAAGATAAACGTTTCACAACGTTGGAACAGGTGAGCCAGGCACTTAAAGACGACGCGTATATGACCCTCGTTTCCGCTACGACCCTGCCGAGCGCACGGCTGAGAACCATCGGCGACGCCCTGATCGAGCGACCTACTATTCTTGATACCTGGTTGGTCCACCATTCCAACAGCGGAGAAGTCGTTCGCACGCTTATTGAACAGGACGCCAGTAATCAGTTCTTTATTAAACGTTGGAACCTGGACAACAGGCGCTTCCGGACGGTCGAACATTTGATCGAGGCACTCAAGCGAGAAGTCCAGCTGTCATTTGTCACCCCTACGGCTTCGCCCCGAACGCGGCTGGTATCGGCAGGTCAATTCGTGGTTGAGCAACGGGCTTTACCGCCTCAAGCCACTGTGATCCACCGTTCCGGTGATATGAATATATATTCCACCGTCGTTGAAACAAATCCTGAGGGGCAGTTCTATATTGATCGTTGGCCGCAGTTGCAAAATAAACGTTACCCAACGCTGGATGATTTGATTGATGCACTCATAAAGGACGTGGGTTTGACGGCCGCTTCATAATGCCGTGTTCGGTTTTGGCCCGCGCTCGCGCAGTGCGGGCCACCAGCTTTCTGATCACACACAGCAACATCATATTCATACTCGCAAACCTATTGCGGTCAAGGCGCCGGAAAATCAAACAACAGGTGCACCGTGCCGTAATACTCGCCGCCCTTGTAACCGTCCGCCGGTTCGATGGCGGCAATTTCCAGCTCGGCGCGGCGGCCGGCACGTGCCTCGTCGGCGCTGAGGACCAGGGTCGAATCCAGCGTCAGCGGCACCCGATTGAACAACACCTGCAGTTCGATACGGTTGCGGCCACTCAACAGGTAAGGCGTATCACCCAGGCGCGCGGCCACCCCGCCATTGATGTTCTTCACGTCGAAGTTCTTGCGCAGGCGTCCCAGCCGGGCAGTCGCCAGATCCCAGGCCAGCACCTGGTCCTGCCCAATCCAGTCGGGCTCGGAGGGCAGCACATAGGCTTCATGGATCGGGATGGTCACCGACACATCAAACGTGTGGCGCTCCTGGAACGCCAGCGCCCGTTCGCCCATCAGCACAGGCGCCATCAGTACCGCCAGTACCGTTAGTTGCTTGAACATAGTCATCACCCGTTACTGCTGACCGACATCGGTTTTTTGTTGCGGCCTTCGATCATCTGGAAGTTGAACTGGCGCTCCGGCTTTTTCTCGAGCACCAACTGGCGACCGGGCAGGATGTGGTGCTTGGTGGTAGCCTCACAGTCGGTCTTTTTCGCCACCGAACAATCGCGGAACTCATCGAGCACCACCACGCTGTTGCCCGCATTACGCAGGGTGTACTGGCTGCTGGTCTCGCTGATTTGCGTATCGAAACGGGTGTCCTTGGGCCTGACGAAAAATACCGTGCCGTAGCCCGCCATGACATTGACCCCGGCCGCCAGCGCGTCTTTGTACTCGGCACGCTCTTGATCGGTCACGGCAAAGTCATCTTCCTTTTCAGGTACCACCGGGATGAAGCGCACACGAAAGTAACGTTCGGTGTCGCGTTCGCCCATGTACAGCAACCGTGTGCCCTGACGCCCACCGGCCGGTACGATCAGGCGCGCCGGGCTGGCCATCAGGCCGTCGCGATTGGTGGTGCTGCCTTTGGCGTCGGTCATCGACGCGACGGGCACTTCCCGGGACGTGCCGTCGGCGTTGTAGACGATCTCCAGCACATTGACCTTGATAAACGCGGTACTGGTGCCGCCGTTGTAGACCCGCTTGAGGTAAGAGCTGCGGTCGCCGTCCAGATAGTCATAGACCACCCCAACGTTGATCGCCGGCCCCGCATAAGCGCCCAACGACATCAGGAACAGCCCCACCGCTAACACTGCATGTTTCATGTTTGATTACGCCTTATAGATTGAACCCAGCCAACGGCTGATATACGGCCAGTGCCCACTCAGACTTCTGAATCCCAGATCACCGTGACCACGCCCGAATAGGTGCTGCCCGGATGCTCGAGCATGTCTTTGACGTCGCCGCTTTCGACTTCAAAGTGCAGTTTTCCGGAGCGGTTGTTCACATAAAACACCGGCTGGAACAGCTCGGTGCCCACGCCATCCAGGCGCAGGGGCAGCTTGTTGACGGCTTGCCCGGCCTGGTCCTGCATGCCAAATGGCAGGCTGACAGCCACCTGCAACGGCACCTGGTCCCCCGCGCCGTTGCGCAAGCCACAGGTGTTGCCCACCGCAAGGCTGCATTCGAGCTGCATCTTGAAACGCCCACTGGCGGAAATAACGAAGGTCTGGTCACGGAACAACCGCGCTGGCTGGCGCCCACGGTTGAGCCAGGCTTGCCAACCGCCTTCGGGTAGCAACTCGATGCGGTTGCCGCCCGGCGGGAGATCAACCTTGAGCTCGTGCTCCACCGACAATTGAAAATTGAAAGTCAGGGCGCTTTCAGTCGACGCCATCACGTCACCGAAATCAAAATCCCCGCCCGGCCCGATGCTGTAAGTCAGGGAGCCCCGATATTCGCCGCTGGCCATGCCTAGCGGGTTAGGGGTTTTGAGTTCGTAGCCGTACTCCAAGTGGCTGTAGGTCAAGCGCGGAAAAGTGGTGCCCGGGTTTACCGTACATGCCCCCACGCCCTCCGGGACGATCCAGAAAAACAGTGCGAAACTGGCGGATGCCGCCAAGTAGTTAACCCCCTGGCAGGGAGGCGCACCGTACGTCCATAGGTAGCTCCAACCGGTCCCTCCGTTGGCCCACCCGCTAACGCCAGGAGGACGCGGCACATCCCAACGCGTACCAATACCCGCAATGCGCATTTGTACGGTTTCAACCTCACCCGTCCCGACGTGGACCACCTGCACATCACGCCAAGATGAAGGCACTTTGAAATAGGCGCCTTTTCGCGGATCTTCATGGTTGGCCTCGATCGGCTCTACCGAATCAGCCCTGAATGCCGGGTCACGGATACTGAAGGTATTCAGCGCCTCACACCTGGCTGGTACGTGCCACGCACACACGCCACTGTGGGGCGTGGTGTTCTGAAACTTGTTGACCATCGGGTTCGACGGGTCAGGACGAAACACCGCCGTGATGTTTTGCACCAGCGCATGCGCAGGCAGGCTCATGCTGACCAGCGCCAGCGCGAACGCACACTGCTTCAAGCCTGTTCTTGTTGCGTTTTTCACGTTCATAAAAATCCGGTCCATGCCATCAACCAGCGGTTTCGGCGTTGTGGGTCGCTTCTGCGAGCGTGTCCTTGGTGCAGCGCAAATCGCCGATCATCAACACGTCACTTTCATTCGGCGCGTTGGCCGGATCCAGGCGGAACTGGCAGAGCAACTGGTTCTGGTAGCGCACTTGCAGGGTCGGTGAACTGGCGCTCATTTCCATCGAGAAGAACCCGTCCACTTCGCTGACTCCACGGCTGGCATGGTTGATCACGTGATGGCCCTTGAGCGGTGCACCACGTTCATCCAACAAGCGGCCGAGCACGGTGACGGTTTTCATCACGGTGATTTTCCGATAGTCCACGCCGCCTTTGTTCAGGTGATAGCTGGCGCGGGTCGGCTGGATATTGGCGGCGGGCGGGTGATTGCCTTCAAAATCGAAGCTCACGCTGCTGCTCTTGTAGGCCGAGACCGGCACGTAGTTGCGCCCGGGCCGCAAGATGGCGCCGCCACCGCCCAAGTCGTCGGCGCGCAGAGCGATTTCATCGAGGTCGGTTTCCACGTCGATGATCATCCCGGCACCGTTACCCTGGTATTGGCTGCTCAGCAGCATCTTGCCGGCACCGGCGACAAAGGTGCTGTTGAGGTTCAAACCACCACTCAGGTCGCCATTGAAGGAGCTGCGCTGCACAAAGCCGTCGCCACTGAACGCGTCTGTATTGAAGCTGGCCATGCCCGACAGGCCGACACCATAGGTATCGGTGATCGCTGTCGCCGAGACGCTTTGCAGCGCGTGGTCGGTGAGGTCCTGGCGCAGGGTCACCGAAGCGTTATTGTCGCGCCCGCCATCACGGGCGGTACGGGTGCCGATGCTGCCGGAAATCTGCCGGCCATCGCGGCCCAGGTTCATGCTGACGCTCACGTCCACGCCGCGATTGCGCGCATCGTTGGTGCCAGCGCTACCGGGCCGATCGAACACCGAGAAGCGCCAGTTGGCATCGCTGCCGAACAGGTTGTCGTGGCGGCTCCAGCCCAGGTCCAACCCCGCGCCCTCGATATTGCCCTCACTGTGGGACAGGCGCATGTTCAGGGTGTTTTTCGCGTCGAGGCGGTGGTTGACCGACAACGCGGTGTTGCTGGCCTCGCCCACGAAGGTATTGCGGCGCAGACGCGTACCGTCCGGCAGTGTTTCGTAGGTGTCACGCGTGTCTAGCCAGCTGCGGTTATGGCTGAACACCAGGTTGGTTGAGCCCAAGGTGTAGAGCCCTTGCAGGTCCATGCCGGTGCCATGTTCCTGGGTCTGGTACAGGTTGGCATAGACGCTGGTGTTGTTGGCCACCGTCCAGTCCATCGACCCGCCGTACTGGAGTTGCTCGCGCACTTGGCGGGCCGACAGGCCAAGGATCACGCGCGGGTGTACCAGATAGTTGAGCGACGCACCGGCCGTCATTGCGCCCGAAGCCTGTTCGTCCCAGTTGCTGAACAACTTGGTTTCGCGCCCGGCGAACAGGTTGTAGCGCCAGCGGTCTTCGGCGTTGCGCCAGTTACTGGGCTTGTACACCAGCTCCTGGGTGGTGCTGGTGGTGAGGCCGTCTTCCACCAGGCGCACTTCCACTTCATAGATGCCGCCGGGCAGTAGCCGTGTATCGAGGGTTTGCAGGCCTGCCGCTACCGCCTGGGTATTGATCAGCAAGCCGTTGCGGTAGATCTCAACCGCTGCCTGGCGGTTGGCGGTGACGTAGATCGGGTACACGCTGGGCTTGGAATTGTTGATGGCCAGGCTGTCGGAACTGCCATACATCAGGCCCAGCGCCGTATCGGGGCTGGCGCCGAAGCTGCGCAATTGACGGGTCAGACCATCGGAATTGGGGGTGAAATGGCCAAGTCGGAAAAACTGCCCTTCCAACTCACGCTGGGTATACAGCTCGTGGATCGCATGGCGCACTTGTTCTTCATCGCCACTCTGGCGCGCCAGTTGCAGGTTGAACACCTGGCTCCAGTTACCCACGCTGGAACTGGCTTGCAAGCCATAGCGACCGCCCAGGCTGTCTTCCTGGCTGCCGTTGAGGTTGAGCTGGTTGTTAATGATCAGCCCCAGGCTGCCGCCTTCGGGCTGGTCATAGAAACGCGGAATGTCGTCACTGCGTTCGACGTCCTGGGTCAGGATCGACAACTGGGAGTTTTCCAGGTTGTAGAACGCCGAGATCATTTTTTCCGGGCAGGCCTGGGTGCAGGCGCCCAGGGCCACGCCTTTTTCCAACACGGCTTGCCAGGTATCACGGGTAGCGGCCGGGACTTTGCTGTCGCCGGTGTCGGTAAATTCGAGCAAGGTCACGCGATCATCCCGTGACAGCACAATCAGAGCCTCGCCCAGCGGTTGCTGGTCAAGGTCCACACGCACCGCCAACGGCACGTCGAAAAAGTGATCACTGAAACCTGCGGGCAGGCCTTGGGCCTGGGTAATCAAGCTGCCAGGGGTTGCAGCGCCGGAGGCAGCGGGTGCAGCCAGCGCACTCGTACACATCAACAGCGCAAGCGCAGCCGCGATAGGCGTCATCGGAAACATGAACGGATACCCTGAATGCCAAGAGATAAAAAAACCAGGTCGGCGGACAGAGAAGGGAATCAGCCGACCTGCAAGTGAATGCCCGTGATTAACAGGCACTCATTGGCATCACAGGGCTGGCAGTACGGCGTCGAATACCACCGGAATGGTGGTGGTGTAGGCACCGCGCTGAGTCGCCGTAGGCTTGGCGGCAGCGATGCGCATTTCCGCACCCACGCCTGGGGTGGAGTCGGCTTCGTTGACCACTTCCTGTGGCGTGCCGGTGAGGGTCACCCCGTTGAGGGTGGTGGTAACCGGGATGTTCTGCGCGGCATCACCGTTGAACAGCACCGCCGGGCCACCTTCGATGTAGGCGGCAACCGAACCGTTGGTGTTCTTGATGTCGTAGATGGCGCTCAGGGGAGCCAATTCACCGCTGACCAGGTTGTAGGTCATGGTCTCGTCACGGCCCCAGTTCGGATCACGCGGCTGGGCGTGGAACACGGTGGTCGGGATGTTTGCCTTGAGGTTGACGGTGTGGCTGGCTTCACCGGCAGCGATAGCGGTTACCGAGGAAGACAGCGCCAGAACAGCCAGGGGAACAGCAACAGCAAACTTCTTGAACATGGTCAATACCTGTAGTTGACAACATTGATTGATTCATTGCCAAGGAGATCCCTAACAACGAATTACATTGCCGATTAGTTGGAACAAGCAATGCCAAACAATGATCAATTGAAACTAGAGGCAGGTATGCAGGCGCATTCTAAAATGAGCGTAGCCCTTGTAAACAGGGGTCGAGCGAAAAAGATGGCATTTCGCCAAAACTTTAAAAGTATCCGTAGGAAACAGGCTACACACTTAAAAACACGATAAGGAAGTTACTGTAAGACGCAGACCACACCAACTCAAAAGCGCCTCCACAACCACGGGCCAGATAAGAATTCGAGTCATGACTCTAATTAAAGTTATAACTCTATAAATTAAAAAGATCCAATCGGACTTGTTTCACTTATGACCGAAACCCGCGGCTACCCCGTTGACCGTTGGTCGCCAAGGGCTACCCTTCGTACAAAGATATATCTTAAGTTATATCTAAACCTGTACAGAGGACTTGCGCATGAAACACGAGCATCGCGGCGAATTTGAAAAACGCGGCGGCCGCGGCCCACGGGTATTCGCCCCCGGCGACCTGAAGCTGCTGCTGTTGTCATTGATCGCCGAGCAACCTTGCCATGGCTACGACCTGATCCGCCGCATCGAGAGCCTGTTCGACGGCGCCTACAGCCCCAGTCCCGGCGTGATCTACCCCACCCTGACCTTTCTTGAAGAGAGCGAGCTGATCAGCGGCGACGCCGATGGTGGAAAAAAACGCTACACAATCACCGACGCCGGTCGTCTCTTCTTAAGCGAACAAGCCGTTGCCCTGGATGGCGTGCGCATGCGCCTGGATGTCAGCAAGCGCTCGCTGCGTGGCCACGACCGCCCACCCCAGATCCATGAGGCGGTGCACAACCTGCGCCACGCCTTGCATTCGCACAACGGGCACTGGAGCCCGGAAGAAATCATTCGTGTCGCGGCGCTGCTCAATCGCACCGCTCAAGCCATTGCCGACGGGACAGACCAATGAACACACAAGCCATTCATCGCGTGACCCACGAAATCAAACGCCGCCGCCTGGAAGTTCTGCGGGTGGTGGACATCACCCCACGCATGCGCCGCATCACACTGGGCGGGCCTGAGCTGGAGGGCTTTATCAGCCTGGGCAGCGACGATCACATCAAGCTGCTGTTCCCGCAGAACGCCGCCGAGCAAGCAGCGCTTGAAAGCCCGACGTTCGCCATCAAGGGCGACGGCCCGCAACCGGCCATGCGCGACTACACGCCACGGCGCTACAACCTGGAAACCGGCGAGCTGGATATCGACTTCGTGCTGCATGGCGATGGCCCTGCGTCCACCTGGGCCGAGCAGGCGCAGGTCGGGCAGCACCTGTATATCGGTGGGCCACGGGGCTCGATGATCGTGCCGGACATTTTCGACAGCTACCTGCTGATAGGCGACGAAACTGCCCTGCCCGCCATTGCGCGGCGTCTGGAGGAGTTGCCCGCTGGGCGCAAGGTGCTTGCGGTGATTGAAATCGCCGATGCGGCGGAGCAACAGACGCTGCAAAGTGCGGCCGATGTGGAGGTGATCTGGGCGCTGCGTGGCCGCGATGACCTGCTTGAGGTGGTGCAAAACCTGACGCTGCCCGACGGCACGCTGTACAGCTTCGTGGCGACCGAAACCAGGTTGTCGCGCCAAGTACGGCGGGTGCTGCTGGACACCCACAAAGTCAATGAGGACTACCTCAAGGCCGTGGGTTACTGGCGCGCCGACGGCAGCCCGCAAGAGTGAGTCAGGGCCGGGGCTTGATGAATTTATCCAGCCCCACCATCACCAACGCTATCGCCACAAACCCCGCCAGAATCCCTCCGGCATTCACAAACACTTGTGGATAACCGAGGCGGTCCACATCGATGAACGGGTACTGATATTGCCCAAGCAAATGCCCACGCATCAGCACATACGCGAAGTACATCAATGGGTAAATCACCCAGGCGCCGATGTGCTTGAGGCGCAAAAAACCCTTGGGCACACAGCGCCACCAATAAATCAGAAACAGCAACGGCATCACGTCGTGCAGCAATTCATCGGCGATAAATTGAAAGCCTTCAGGGCTCCACAAATGCCGCAGCAGCAGGTTGTAGGCCAGGCTTACCACCACAATGCTCACGGCGACTCCACTGCTGATGTGAGGTGCCAGGAAAAACCGTTTGCCGGCTGACTCCCGGTTGACCCAGGCATAGCTCAACACCACCACCACCAGGGTGTTGGTCAACACGGTGAAGAAACTGAAAAAACTCACCAGCCCACCCAGCAGGCTGGCTTCAATGGACCAGCGTGAATAAAGGATCAGGTACTGCTGGATCGCCAACCCCACCCAGCCGGCAAGCGCCGCCGTCGCGACAAAACGCTTCATGGGTTCAGTCCAGCGGGCGTTTGGTGCGCATCAGCTTGACGTACAACCCTTCGACTTTTTCCCGCGCCCAAGGCGTCTTGCGCAGGAAGGTCAGGCTCGACTTGATGCTCGGGTCGCTCTTGAAGCAGCGGATATCAATACGTTCGGCCAAGCCGCTCCATTCGTAATGCTCCACCAGGGTGGTGAGCACGTGTTGCAGGGTCACGCCGTGGAGCGGGTCGTTGCTTGTCGCGGTCATGCCGGGCCTTTTGCAAAAAGAGGAAACACAGCCGCGCACCTTAGCCGACGAGGCGTGCAGGTGGAAGCATCGCATTGAATATAGCCCGCCAGGAAAAGTTCCCCTTCCAGACGAAAAAAGAGATGTTATATTGTAACTATATCTATCAGACGTTTTGCCTAGGAATATCCGATGTCCCTGCCTTCTCTCTGGCGCTTGTCCCCTCTCGCCGCCGCCTTGTTGATCAGCTCACAAGCCTATGCCCTGGAACTGCCCCCCCAAGTCGTTACTGGCAACCCGCTGGGTAGCGAACAATTGGCCTCGCCCACCACTGTGCTGGAAGGTGATGAGCTGACCCTGCAACAAAAAGGCAGCCTCGGCGAAACCCTGAACAAGCAGCCCGGGGTGTCATCGTCGTATTTCGGCCCAGGCGCCAGCCGCCCGATCATTCGCGGCCAGGATGGCGACCGTATTCGCATCCTGCGCAACGGCGTGGGGGCGCTGGATGCGTCGTCGCTGTCCTATGACCACGCGGTGCCGCTGGACCCGATCAATGTCGACCGTATCGAAATCGTGCGCGGCCCCGCAGCACTGCTGTACGGCGGCAGTGCCATCGGTGGCGTGGTCAACACCTTCGACAACCGCATCCCCACCGAGGCCATCGAAGGCATCCACGGTGCGGGGGAACTGCGCTACGGCGGCGCCGACACCACCCGCAGCAGCGCGGGCAAGCTGGAGGCCGGCAACGGCACATTCGCCTTGCACCTGGACGCCAATGCGCGGGAATTCAACGACCTGAAAATCCCCGGTTATGCGCGCAGCCGCCACGCGCCGGAGAGCGAAAACGGCCCCGGCAAAAACGGCCGCCTGGGTAACAGCAACGGGCGTCAGGACGGCGGTGCGGTGGGTGGTTCCTACACCTGGGATGATGGTTACGCGGGCCTGTCCTACAGCAACTACGACAGTAATTATGGCTCCCCAGCCGAGCAGGATGTACGCATCCGCATGAAGCAGGATCATTACGCCTTTGCCTCCGAAATCCGCAACCTGCAGGGCCCGTTTACCTCGCTGAAGATCGACGCGGGCTACACCGAGTATCAGCACCGCGAAATTGAAGGCGGCGAAACCGGCACCACCTTCAAGAACAAAGGCTATGAAGCCCGAGTGGAGGCGCGTCACCAGCCCATCGGCCCGTTCGACGGCGTGGTCGGCGCCCAAGTGACCCGCAATGAATTTTCGGCCCTGGGTGAGGAAGCGTTCGTACCGCAGACCGATACCAACGCTGGCGCCCTGTTTATTCTGGAAGAGATGCAAGCCACCGAGCGCTTGAAACTCAGCCTGGGTGCGCGCCTTGAGCACACCAACGTCGACCCGGATGGCAAGGGCAATGCGCGCTTTGCCACTGCGGATAAATCCAACGACTTCACCGCAGGCAGCCTGTCGTCGGGTGCGGTCTACACGCTTACGCCAATCTGGTCGGTGGCCGCGACGCTGGGCTACACCGAGCGCGCCCCGACCTTCTACGAGCTGTATGCCAACGGTGCCCACGTCGCCACCGGCACCTATGAATTGGGCGACGCCAACCTGTCGAAAGAAAAGGCCGTGTCCAGCGACCTGGCCCTGCGTTTTGACAATGGCACCCATAAGGGCAGCTTTGGCGTGTTCTACAGCCGCTTCTCCAACTACATCGGTTTGCTCGGCACTGGCCGCACTTTGAACGACGAGGGTGAAGAGGATGCTGGCGGTATTCCCGAGTACGGCTACTCCGGCGTACGTGCGCGTTTCGCCGGTTTCGAAGCCCAGGATCACTGGAAGCTCGGCGAAGGCGCCTACGGCAAGTTCGCTCTGGAACTGTCGGGCGACTACACCCGCGCCACCAACCTGGACAGCGGCGAAGCCTTGCCGCGCATTGCGCCCCTGCGTTTGAACAGCGGCTTGCTGTGGGAACTGGATCGCTGGCAGGCACGTATCGATGTGGAACATGCTGCGGGCCAAGGGCGCGTGCCGGATAACGAGAGCGGCACCGATGGCTACACCACTTTGGGAGCAAGCGCGGGGTATCGCTTCAACGTCGGTGGCAGCCAATGGCTGGCGTTCGTCAACGGTGAAAACCTGACCAACCAGACTGTGCGCTACGCCAGCTCGATCCTGCGCGACATCGCACCGGCACCGGGGCGCAGTGTGCAGTTCGGCATCCGCACCACCTTCTGACCAACACCGAAAACCCTTTGTGGGAGCAAGCCCCCTCCCACATTATTAGCCAGCGACTATCTGTCACTGTTACCAAAACTGAAATGATGCATCTTGCGATTCACCCTTTCTCAAAACGCCCCGCCGCATTATCCTTCGCAACAATCTGAAACGCTTCACCTCCCGGTCGCCCAATTTGCCGAATCTCTTCCTGCACAAAGACAGCGCTGTCTTGAATCGACCAGCGCCGGGGGGTTTATTGCCCGCCTGTGGATAACCGAGTTATCCACAGAAAAAACCAAAAATAACGATGAACCAAGCCCGAGCCGAATCGTCATCTACAGTGAGTGAAGCACGGGGTTACATAATTCCAACGTAACGGAGAAACACACTATGAGCACTGATGGTGCCTCAAGCCCAAGCCGCCTGTTGCCCAGGCTGCTGGGGGTCTTGCTGCTGATCATGGGGCTGGCCTTGCTGGCCGGCGGCGTCAAGCTGAGTATGCTCGGCGGGTCGCTGTACTACCTGCTGGCCGGTATCGGCATTGCCCTGACCGGCGTGTTGCTGCTGGCTACCCGCCGCGCTGCGCTGGGCCTGTATGCACTGGTGTTGTTCGCCAGCACCGTGTGGGCCCTGTGGGAAGTGGGCCTGGACTGGTGGCAGCTGGTGCCGCGCCTGGCCCTGCTGTTCGCCCTGGGCATCGTCATGCTGCTGCCGTGGTTTCGCCGGCCATTGCTGCGTGGCCAAGCCGCGCCGCTGGGCACTGGCGCGCTGAGCGTGGCCGTGGTGCTGGCGGGCGCAACCGCCCTGGCCAGCCAGTTCACCAATCCAGGTGAAATGGTCAAGACCGGCCAACTGGACCGCGACGCGGTACCCGGCATGGCCAGCGCCGCACCCTCCCAAGCCGATGGCGACTGGAACTCCTATGGCCGTTCGGCCTTTGGTGACCGTTACTCGCCACTGGCACAGATCACTCCGGAAAACGCCCACAAACTGGTGCCAGCGTGGACCTATCGCACCGGCGATATACCGGGCCCGAACGATCCGGGTGAAACCACCGCGGAAAACACCCCGCTGAAAGTCAACGGGATGCTCTACGTGTGCACGCCGCACAGCCAGGTGATCGCGCTGGACCCGGACACCGGCAAGGAAATCTGGCGCTTCGATCCGAAGATCAGCAGCCAGGGCGCCGAGAACTTCAAGGGTTGGGCGCACATGACCTGCCGTGGCGTGTCGTATCACGATGACGCCGCCTACGCTTCCGAACAGAGCCCGACTGGCAGCGCTAGCCCGGCTGCGGCACCGACTGCCTGCCCGAAACGCATCTTCGTGCCGACTGCCGACACCCGTCTGATCGCCCTGAACGCCGACACCGGCAAGATGTGTGAAGACTTCGGTGACAAAGGCCAGGTCGACCTGCGCGCCAACATCGGCAGCTTCGCCCCAGGCGGCTACTACTCCACTTCGCCACCGGCCGTGACCAAGAACCTGGTGGTGATCGGCGGTCATGTGACCGATAACGTTTCCATCGACGAGCCTAGCGGTGTGATCCGCGCGTTCGACGTGCACACCGGCAAGCTGGTGTGGAACTGGGACAGCGGCAACCCGGACGACACCACCCCGTTGGCCGAGGGCAAGACCTACACCCGCAACTCGCCGAACATGTGGTCCATGTTCGCCGTGGATGAAAAACTCGGCATGTTGTACCTGCCGATGGGCAACCAGATGCCCGACCAGTACGGCGGCGACCGTACCGATGATTCCGAGAAATACGCAGCGGGCCTGACCGCTCTGGACATCGACACCGGCCACGTGAAGTGGACCTTCCAGTTCACCCACCATGACCTGTGGGACATGGACGTGGGCGGCCAGCCTTCGCTGATCGACATCAAGACTGCTGACGGCGTCAAGCAAGCGGTGATGGCATCGACCAAGCAAGGCAGCATCTACGTGCTGGATCGCAGCAACGGTCAGCCAGTGGTTCCGATCAACGAAATCCCTGTACCGCAAGGCGCAGTGGCTGGTGATCGCACCTCCCCGACCCAACCCAAGTCCGACCTGAACTTCATGCCGCCGCCCCTCAAGGAACGTGACATGTGGGGCGTGACGCCGTTCGACCAACTGATCTGCCGGATCGACTTCAAGTCGATGCGCTACGACGGCCCGTTCACCCCGCCGTCGCTGCAAGGCTCGATCGTGTACCCAGGCAACTTCGGCGTGTTCGACTGGGGCGGCATCTCGGTTGACCCGGTGCGTCAGATCGCGTTCGTGAACCCAAGCTACATGGCGTTCAAATCGAAACTGATCCCGGCCGCCGACATCGCCAAGCAAGGCCCGCGCGTCAGCGAAACCGAAGGCGTACAGCCGAACAAAGGCGCACCGTACGGTGTGATCCTTGAGGCACTGCTGTCGCCGATGGGCCTGCCGTGCCAGGCGCCAGCGTGGGGCTACGTGGCAGCGGTCGACCTGACCAACCACCAGACCATCTGGATGCACAAGAACGGCACCGTGCGTGACAGCTCGCCGGTCCCGATCCCGCTGACCATGGGCGTGCCTAGCCTGGGCGGTACGTTCACCACCGCAGGTGGCGTCGCGTTCCTCAGCGGCACCCTGGACCAGTACCTGCGTGCCTATGACGTGAAAAACGGCAAGCAACTGTGGGAAGGCCGCCTGCCAGCAGGCGCGCAAACCACCCCGATGACCTACACCGGCAAGGACGGCAAGCAATACGTGCTGGTCATGGCCGGGGGGCACGGCTCACTGGGCACCAAGCAGGGTGACTATGTGATGGCGTTCAAACTGCCGGATTAAGCAGCACCGGCGATAAAAGCAAAGGCGGCTACCTCACAGTAGCCGCCTTTTTTTTATATCCGTGTCCTGTCCATCAGCCACAGGATGCTAGCGGGTATGGCAAATATCTATCCAAACCTGTCATGGTTGACAGGTTTTAACTGCGCAAAAATGATTTAGCCTCCCGCTCGAGATTGCTTTAGCTCGCGCACCGCTTACGCAATACCTGGGCGCACGGATGAAATTTTAAATGGAGCTTTTCACTATGACGGACCATAGCGCTGTACAACCAAACCTTTGTATCTCGACAAAAATCCTGGAACTGGAACAACTCGACAGTCCAAGTTTAAGAAAGCTGATCAGCGGGCAAGTGCTTGCCATTCGAGTGCCCGACTTCGCCAATGAAAAAACCAGCGCACGGCTGATTCAGAGCATCAGCGAAACCGCCACGCTGGAACAATACAGCCACGAAACCTACGAGGGCGGGCACGTCGTACAGCACTTCTATGGCGTGCATCGCTGGGGCACGCCGTTCAATTCCACCTATGGCAAGGTTGCGGGCAGTGATGCCCAACGCAAGTATTACGCTGACGCTGCCCATATGCGCAGCCTGATCGACCGCATTTGCGCCCCGCAACAACCGCCCATTCAAGACTTGATGGAGCAGTTCCAGAGCATTTGGCCGCAAGGCGCACAAGCCGCTGCATTCCAGGGCCAGCCGATGTTCTGCGGGATTATCCGCGCCATGTTTCCCGAGACGGCGCACCTCTCGGAAACGGTTCCCCATGTTGATTGCCTGCCCCTGTCGATCGCGGAACTGGAACACCAATTCAGCGCCAATATTTATCTGGAAACGCCGCCATCAGGCGGAGAGTTGATCATCTGGGATACCGAGGCCTTTGCCTATGCCGAGGTCAAGCGTTTCGAAGGTGCCCAGCTACCCGAGGAGCGCTTGCAAAAGCCGTTGCGTATCCAGCCGCGCAAGAACGAATTGGTGATCATCAATACTCGCCGTCCCCATGCCATTTGCGGATTCGAATCGGGCAAACGTATCAGCATGCAGTCGTTTATCGGCTATACCGCTGGCAAACCGTTTTATTTCTGGTGCTGATACTTTTAACCCTCTTGCAAATGGACATCTTTTTATGACCCCCGAAGAATTCCGTCGCCATGGCTACGCCATGATCGACCTGATCGCAGACTATCGAGAAAACATCGAGCAACGCGGCGTGCAGCCCACCACGGTGCCCGGCGAAATCAAGGCCGCCCTGCCAGCGAGCCCGCCTGACAGCGCCGAACCGTTCGAACAGATCATGGGCGATGTCGAAAAGCTGATCATGCCCGGGCTGCTGCATTGGCAGCATCCGAGTTTTTTCGGCTTCTTCCCTTCCAACGTGGAGCTGTCTTCGGTGCTGGGCGATTGCCTGAGCACTGGCCTGGGTGTGGTGGGCTTGTCCTGGCAATCCAGCCCGGCCCTCACCGAAATCGAAGAAGTGACCACCGATTGGCTGCGCGACATGCTCGGCCTGAGCAGCGCCTGGAGCGGCGTGATCCAGGACTCCGCGTCAACCTCCACCCTGGTGGCCCTCATCAGCGCCAGGGAGCGCAGCTCCGATTACGCGCTGATGCATGACGGCCTGCAAAACAGCGGCGCCCCCCTGATCGTCTACACCTCAGCCCACGCCCATAGCTCGGTCAACAAGGCGGCGATCCTGGCCGGATTCGGCCAGAACCATATCCGCACCATCGCCACCGACCAACACAATGCAATGTCGCCCCAGGCATTGGCGCACGCCATCGAACAGGACCTGGCCGCCGGCAATCGCCCCTGCGTAGTAATTGCTACCACCGGGACCACAGCCGCCATGGCGATCGACCCTCTGGATGCGATTGGCGACCTGACACAACGCCACGGTGTGTGGCTGCATGTGGACTCGGCCATGGCCGGCGCTGCGATGATCCTGCCGGAATGCCGGGCACTGTGGCAGGGCATCGAAAAAGCCGACTCCCTGGTGCTCAACCCGCACAAATGGCTGGGCGCGGCCTTCGATTGCTCGGTGTACTTCGTGCGTGACCCCGAGCATTTGATTCGCATCATGACCACCAACCCGAGCTACTTGCAGTCCAGTGCCGACGGCCAAGTCAGAAACTACCGCGACTGGCGGATTTCATTGGGCAGCCGCTTCCGCGCCCTGAAGCTGTGGTTTCTGATACGCGAACAAGGCGTCAGCGGCTTACAGGCGCGGCTGAGGCGCGACCTGGCCAATGCACGCTGGCTGGCTGAACAGATCGAAAGCAGCGCGCAATGGAAACTGGTGGCCGCGCCAGCCCTGCAAACCCTGTGTATTCGCCATGAACCGCCAGGGCTGAACGGTGAGGCGCTGGATCAGCACACGCGGGCCTGGGCAGAAAAACTCAACCAGTCCGGTCATGCCTATGTCACCCCCGCCCTCCTCGAAGAGCGCTGGATGGTGCGGGTGTCCATCGGTGCATTGGGCACCGAGCGCCAGCATGTCGAACGGTTATGGACGCGGCTGCAAAGCCTGGTCGAGCAAACGTATTCTTAGGTCGACACCCGCGAACGGCGCATCCAGCGCTCGAACGCCATGGCATTCAGTGGCCGGCTGATCAGGTAGCCCTGGGCCGTGTCGCACTGCCAGTGCTTGAGCAGGGTGAGGCTGTGCTCGAACTCCACCCCCTCGGCCACGACCTTGAGGCCCAGGTTGTGGCTCATCTCGATGGTGGAGCGCACGATCACGCCGTCGCCGCTGGTGCTGTCGAGGTTACGTATGAACGACTGGTCGATCTTCAACTCCTGTACCGGCAGGCGCTGCAACTGCGCCAGTGATGAGTAACCGGTACCGAAGTCGTCCACCGACAGGCTGATGCCGCAGCCGCGCAGTTGTTCCAGCACGCTGAGGGCTTGCTGTGGATTGTGCATGATGGCGCTTTCGGTGATTTCGAAAAGCAAATGCTCGGCGCTCACCTCGTATTGGATCAATAGCGCAGTGACGCGAATGGCCAAGTCGTCATCGACCAGGTCGTTCACCGAGATATTCACCGACAGTTGAATCACCAGGCCACGCAGCGCCCATTCGGCAATCTGGCGGATGGCCTCTTCAATCACCCATAAGGTCAGGGGCCCCATGCTGCCGGTGCGTTCGGCCAGGGGAATGAATTCTGTGGGCGACACTTGCCCAAGGGTCGGGTGTTGCCAGCGCAACAAGGCTTCCGCCTGGCCCACATGGCCGTGCTTGAGGTCGAGCTTGGGCTGATAGCACAGGAACAACTCGCCTTCGACCACCGCCCGGCGCAGATCGCGGATCAGGGTAATCTGGCGTTGGTGAGCGAGGTCGCGATCAGGCTGGTAGATCTGCAAATGCCCCGGCATGGTGGCCGCGTCATGCCGAGCGATGGCGGCGCGGTTGATCAGTTCCTCGACCTGCTGACCGTCTGCGGGATACGCGGCAATGCCGATGCTCACTTCATGACGCACTTCATCGTTACCGATGCGCTGGGGTTCGGTCAGCAGCCCGTACACGCGGTCGGCACGGGCGACGGCGGAGTCGATTTCGGTGTTTTCCAGCAATAGCAGAAACTCACTGCCGGCAATGCGCGCGGCGGTGTCACTGGCCAGCAGGCTCATGGACAGGCAGCGGCTGGCTTCGCACAACATTTCTTCCACACCCTGGGGGCCGAAGCCTTCGTTGATGACCCGATAGTTTTCAATCCCCAGGTACAGCAACACCACCGGCCGCCGCGCACTGATCGCACTGCCCAGACGCTCCATGGCCAGGGCGCGATTGGGCAGGCCGGTGAGCGCATCATGCAAAGCGTTATGGGCCAACTGTCGTTCGCGCACGGCGATGCCGCTTTGCATGGCATTGAAAGCGCGGGCCAAGAGGCCGAACTCATCGTGGCTGCGCACCCGCACCGGCGTGTGGTAGTCACCGGCGCCGATCCGCTCAGCGGCCCGCACCAATGCATTGAGCGGGCGTGATACACGCCGCGCAAGAAATAACGCCGCCCCCAGCGAGACCAACAGCACCGCCACGGCAATCACCAGAAACTGCCGGTCCAGCGGTGCGAAGGATTCCAGGGCGTGGTCCAGCGGGCTTTGCAGCAACACGCGCACTTCATCGCCTTCGCCGCTATTGGCCAAGGGCAACACCTGGCTGAGCACGCGCTGGCCATGGAACCCTTGGACCCGCGCCTGCGGATCGATTGACGTACCCAGCAGCAGGTCGATAACGCTCGGGCGCAAACTGCCCGGCTGGGTCGTGAAGAGCTGGCCGACATGGCCGCCTTGTACGCTGAGAAACGACACCTCAAGGTTGCTCATGGAGCGCAACTCATGGGCAAATTGCGTATCCATGGGAAAGCCCATGATCACTCGGGCGATGGGCGCGGGTTCAAGGACTTCCTTCTGCACCAGCAAGTAGGGGCGCCCAGCCATGGCGACGATCAGCATTTGCTGGCCGCTGCGGCGCGCGCTGCGCAATGCATTGGCATAAGGGAACGCCTCCCCTTGCGTCATCGCCAGCAAGGTACTGACCATGACCCTGTCATCCAGGCCCAACACGAACACTTCGCTGGAATTGACCCCCGTACCGTGGCGTCCCAGGGCCTCCAGGATCGGCACAGTTGCGCCACCGGCCACGGCCTGCTTGAACGGGCCATCGATGGTGAGCCAGTCCAACCCATATTGCAGGCGGCGGCCGCGCAGGTCCAACAAGCGCTCGAACACCTGCCGCCCAGTGTCCAACTGCACCTGGGCCTGGTTCTCCACGGCGCGGGTAGTAGCGGCCTTGACGGCGAAATACGTGGCCGCCACGACCACCAGCAACAACAGCGCCAGTACTCCGGCAATCCGGGTTTGAAAGGTGTGACGCCACTGCAATGCCGCACCCGCCGGCCGCGCTCGGCGTTCTGTGCGGTGCGTTGCGTCTCTCATATGCATCCCTGCCGGTTGCTGAGCTGGCGTCAAAAAAACGTCCATCCTTAAAGAGAATTTTGTTTAGGCTAGATTAGCTTGGACAAGGCATAAGTAAACCCAATAAATACGGCACCGTTAGCGTCATATTATTGACTAAAGCACTGAGACAGCGTCATTTTGGTAATTTCATGCAATATGTTGCTATCTCACCCCCACCATTGAAACCACCGCTCCCCCGCCCCATCTAACCTGCATACTCCCTTATGCAGGTGCCCCATGAGCGACCAGCAAGACGTCCCTGATTACGACCTCAACGATTACGCCGACCCCGAAAACGCAGAAACCTCCTCGTCCAACACCGGCCTGGCGCTTCCTGGGCAGAACCTGCCGGACAAGGTCTATATCATCCCGATCCACAACCGGCCGTTTTTCCCGGCGCAAGTGCTGCCGGTGATCGTCAATGAAGAGCCGTGGGCCGAGACCCTGGAGCTGGTGAGCAAATCCGACCACCACTCCCTTGCCCTGTTTTTCATGGACACGCCACCAGAAGACCCGCGGCACTTCGACACCTCGGCCCTGCCGCTGTACGGCACCCTGGTCAAGGTGCACCACGCCAGCCGCGAGAACGGCAAGCTGCAATTCGTGGCCCAGGGCCTGACCCGTGTGCGCATCAAAACCTGGCTCAAGCACCATCGCCCACCGTACCTGGTGGAGGTCGAATACCCGCATCAGCCCAGCGAGCCCACCGACGAGGTCAAGGCCTACGGCATGGCGTTGATCAATGCGATCAAGGAACTGCTGCCGCTCAACCCGCTGTACAGCGAAGAGTTGAAGAACTACCTCAACCGCTTCAGCCCCAACGACCCGTCGCCGCTCACCGACTTCGCCGCCGCCCTCACCTCGGCGACAGGTAATGAGCTGCAGGAAGTGCTGGACTGCGTACCCATGCTCAAGCGCATGGAAAAAGTGCTGCCGATGCTGCGCAAAGAGGTCGAAGTGGCGCGGCTGCAAAAAGAACTGTCTGCCGAAGTGAACCGCAAGATCGGCGAGCACCAGCGCGAATTCTTCCTCAAGGAACAGCTCAAGGTCATCCAGCAGGAGCTGGGCCTCACCAAGGACGACCGCAGTGCGGACGTCGAGCAGTTCGAGCAGCGCCTGGAAGGCAAGGTGCTGCCGGCCCAGGCGAAAAAACGCATTGATGAAGAATTGAACAAACTGTCGATCCTTGAGACGGGCTCGCCGGAATACGCCGTCACGCGCAACTACCTGGACTGGGCTACCTCGGTGCCGTGGGGCGTATACGGCGCGGATAAGCTCGACCTCAAACACGCGCGCAAGGTGCTGGACAAGCACCATGCGGGCCTGGATGACATCAAGAGTCGCATCCTCGAATTCCTCGCGGTGGGCGCCTATAAAGGCGAAGTCGCCGGCTCCATCGTGCTGCTCGTGGGCCCGCCGGGCGTGGGCAAGACCAGCGTGGGCAAATCCATTGCCGAATCCCTGGGCCGACCGTTCTACCGTTTCAGCGTCGGCGGTATGCGCGACGAGGCCGAGATCAAGGGCCATCGCCGCACCTACATCGGCGCCCTGCCCGGCAAGCTGGTGCAGGCACTGAAAGACGTGGAAGTCATGAACCCGGTGATCATGCTCGACGAGATCGACAAGATGGGCCAGAGCTTCCAGGGCGATCCGGCATCGGCGTTGCTGGAAACCCTGGACCCGGAGCAGAACGTCGAATTCCTCGACCACTACCTGGACCTGCGCCTGGACCTGTCCAAAGTGCTGTTCGTGTGCACCGCCAACACCCTGGACTCGATTCCGGGCCCGTTGCTGGACCGCATGGAAGTGATTCGCCTGTCGGGCTATATCACCGAAGAAAAAGTCGCCATCGCCAAGCGCCACCTGTGGCCCAAACAGTTGGAAAAAGCCGGCGTCGCGAAAAACAGCCTGACCATCAGCGACGGCGCGCTGCGCGCGTTGATCGACGGTTATGCGCGGGAAGCCGGGGTGCGTCAGCTGGAGAAGCAACTGGGCAAACTGGTGCGCAAGGCGGTGGTCAAGCTGCTGGATGAGCCCGACAGCGTGATCAAGATCGGCAACAAGGACCTGGAAAGCTCCCTGGGGATGCCGGTATTCCGTAACGAGCAGGTGCTGTCCGGCACCGGAGTGATCACCGGCCTGGCCTGGACCAGCATGGGCGGCGCCACATTGCCGATTGAAGCAACGCGTATCCACACGCTCAATCGCGGCTTCAAGCTCACCGGGCAGTTGGGTGAAGTGATGAAGGAATCCGCCGAAATCGCCTACAGCTACATCAGCTCGAACCTGAAGTCGTTTGGCGGTGATCCGAAGTTCTTCGACGAAGCCTTCGTTCACTTGCACGTGCCGGAAGGCGCCACGCCGAAAGACGGCCCGAGTGCGGGTGTGACCATGGCCAGTGCGCTGCTGTCGCTGGCACGCAACCAGCCGCCAAAGAAAGGCGTGGCCATGACCGGCGAACTGACCTTGACCGGGCATGTGCTGCCGATTGGCGGGGTGCGTGAAAAGGTGATTGCAGCGCGGCGCCAGAAGATCCACGAGCTGATCCTGCCGGAGCCCAACCGTGGCAGCTTTGAAGAGTTGCCGGAGTACCTGAAGGAAGGCATGACCGTGCACTTCGCCAGGCGCTTTGCGGATGTGGCGAAGGTGCTGTTCTGATAGAGCTCTAGCGCCTGAACCGGCCTCATCGGGGGCAAGCCCCCTCCCACAGGGAACCGGCGTCGTGAATGACAACGCGGTCAAATGTGGGAGGGGGCTTGCTCCCGATGGCGTCAGCCGCCGTACCGCAAAGCGCTCTTGTCACACCCTGCCTCATCTTCGGTTATGCTCGCCCTTCGTCGTGTATAAACGGAGCCTCCATGACCGCTGCCCGCCTGCTTCTCCCCTTGAGCCTTGCCCTATTGGCCGCGTGCGCCAGTGCACCGAAGCAAAACGTCACCGTGGACAACCAGAGCGCCTGCCCGCTCCAGCTTAAAACCAATCAGAACCTGATCCTCACCTTGCCCAGCAATCCCACCACCGGCTACCGCTGGGCCATCCAGGACTCCGCTGGCGGTGTTCTGCGCGCATTGAGCCCCGAGGTCTATAGCAGCGCCGAATCCGGTGTGATCGGCGGCGGTGGTCAATCGACCTGGCGCTTCCAGGCATTCGCCCCAGGGCAAGGCCGTTTGCGCCTGACCTCCCAGCAACCCTGGGAGCCGGAAGCCGAACCTGTCGAAACCTTTGACTGCGCCATTACAGTGAACTGATATGCCTTGGCTGATCCTTGCCTTGATGGGCGCCGGTACCTTTATCTACGGCCTGGCGACTCACGCGACGCTGCTGTGCCTGCTGGTCAAGCCACTGCCGGTTCTGGCGCTGCTGGGTTGGCTGCATGACGCACCGCCTACCGACTATCGACGCTGGATCAGCCTGGGGTTGATTTTTTCCGTGGTGGGCGACGTATTGCTCGCCTGGCCGGGGGACCTGTTTATCTTTGGCCTGGGCGCATTTCTGTTTGCGCATCTGGCTTACCTCAAAGCCTATTTCAGCGACTGTCGGCGCCTGGCAATAGTACCGCTGGTGCTGGCCCTGGCTGTCGGGGCGATCCTGCTGGGCATCCTGATCTCCCACGGTTTAGGCGAGTTGCTGATACCGGTGGTGGTTTACGCGCTGGTGATCAGCGCCATGCTCTGGCGTGCATTGGCAAGATTGGGCAGCGCGGTACCGCAACGCTCGGCACTGCTGGCGGCAGCGGGTGCGGTGTCGTTTGTGTTTTCCGATACGTTGATCGGTATCAACCGGTTTGTATTGGCCTTCGATGCGGCGCCCTATTTGTTGATCGCCACTTATTGGCTCGGGCAATGGGGCATCACCGCCTCAGCTTTCCATCAGACAACCCGCGCATCCGACGACCAACTTGGCTAAAATGCCGGCCTTTCCCCCTCGTCGCCGGAACAACCGTGAGCAAAGAACCCGATCGCCTATTCGCCCAGCCCCTGCCCCAGGTGCCGGACTTCGCCTTTAACGAGGATGTGGTGCGGGTGTTCCCGGACATGATCAAACGCTCGGTACCGGGCTACCCGACCATCGTCGAGAACCTCGGCGTGCTGGCCGCGCAATTTGCCCAGCCGGGTAGCGTGCTGTATGACCTGGGCTCGTCCCTGGGTGCCGTGACCCAAGCCCTGCGTCGCCATGTGCGCACCGATGGCTGCCGGGTGATCGCGGTGGACAACTCGGCGGCGATGGTCGAACGTTGCCGCGAATACCTCAACGGCCAGGACTCGATGTTCCAGGAGTTGCTGCCGGTCGAGGTGATCGAGGGCGATATCCTCGCGTTGCAATTTCAGCCCGCCTCGGTAGTAGCGCTGAACTTCACCCTGCAATTTATCGCCCCTGACGAACGTTTGGCGTTGCTCGGGCGTATCCGCCAATCGCTGCTGCCGGGCGGGGCGTTGATCCTCTCGGAAAAGCTGCGCTTTAACGATATTGAAGAATACGCACTGCTGACCGACCTGCATATCGCGTTCAAACGCGCCAACGGCTACAGCGAACTGGAAATCGCCCAGAAGCGCAGCGCCATCGAAAACGTCATGAAACCCGACAGCCTCGAAGAACACCGCGAACGCCTGCTGGCGGCCGGGTTCTCGAAAGTCGTGCCGTGGTTCCAGTGTCTTAACTTTGCCTCGTTGATTGCCTTGCCATGATTGATTTATCCCCCCTCGCCCGCCATCTGGTCGGCACTCCTTTGGCCGTTTGGGCCCAGGGCCTGCAAGCGCAGCTCGACAGCAAGATGGAAAAAGGTCATGGCGACCTGGAGCGCTGGCAGAGTGCTTTGGACGCACTGCCGAAGATCCAGCCCAGCGAAGTCGACCTGTTGAACGGCCTGGTGCTGGACACCGATTGCGACGACGAAACCCGCGCCCGGATGCACTCGGCACTGATGGGGCTGAGCCCATGGCGCAAAGGCCCGTTCCACCTGTTCGGCGTGCATGTGGACACCGAATGGCGTTCGGACTGGAAGTGGTCGCGGGTTGCGCCGCACTTGAACTTGAAGGGCAAACGCATCCTCGATGTGGGCTGCGGCAACGGTTACTACATGTGGCGAATGCTCGGCGCGGGCGCCGACAGTGTGATTGGCGTGGACCCCAACTGGCTGTTCTTCTGCCAGTTCCAGGCAGTGCAACGTTATCTGTCTGAGCCCAAAGCCTGGCACCTGCCGTTCCCGTTCGAAGACTTGCCGACGAACCTGGAAGGCTTCGACACGGTGTTCTCCATGGGCGTGTTCTACCATCGCCGCTCGCCGATCGAGCACTTGCTGGCGCTCAAGGACACCCTGGTCAAGGGCGGCGAACTGGTCCTGGAAACCCTGGTGGTGGAAGGCGATCAGCAGCAGGTGCTGGTGCCGGAAGACCGTTATGCACAGATGCGTAACGTGTGGTTCCTACCCTCGGTGCCGGCGTTGATGTTGTGGCTGCGCCGTGCAGGCTTCAGTGAGGTGCGGTGCGTGGATGTGAGCGTGACCACGGTTGAGGAACAGCGTGGAACAGAGTGGATGAAATATCAGTCGCTCAGTGACTTCCTCGACCCCGAAGATCACAGCAAGACCATCGAAGGGCTGCCGGCGCCGATGCGGGCGGTGATCATCGCCAAAAAGTAACCCCGATCTCCCTGAAGAAACACAGGGCCAAATGTGGGAGGGGGCTTGCTCCCGATAGCAGAGTGTCAGCCACCACATTTATGGCTGATACACCGCTATCGGGAGCAAGCCCCCTCCCACATTTTTTGTTCTCAGTGTTCTTTAGAGTGCTGGTTTAGCCCGGCGAGCCTTGAAGAACTCGCTCAACACCGTGCCGCACTCCTCGGCCAGCACGCCGCCTTCAAACAGTACCTTATGGTTGAGAAAACCCTGGGTAAAGAACTGCCCCTGGCTCTGCACAATCCCGGCCTTGGGCTCCAGTGCGCCATACACCACCCTTGCGATGCGTGAATGCACGATCAACCCGGCGCACATGCTGCACGGTTCCAGGGTCACATACAGCGTGCTGCCCACCAGGCGATAGTTGCTGATGGCTTGCGCAGCGGCACGGATCGCGACCATTTCGGCATGGGCGCTGGGGTCGTTGCCGCTGATCGGGCAATTGAAACCGCGGCCGATGATTGCACCATCCTGCACCAGCACCGCGCCCACCGGCACTTCGCCCAGTGCGGCGCCTTGGGCGGCCAGGGCGAGGGCTTCGCGCATAAAGTCCTGGTCGCGGCTGCGGTCGATAATCGCGCCGGGGCGAATCTGGCGCATCACGCCACCTCGATAGCGGCCATCAGGCCGGTTTCCATATGGTCGATCACGTGGCAATGGAACATCCACACTCCCGGGTTATCCGCCACCAGCGCCACACGGGCGCGTTCGTTCTTGCCCAGCAGGTAGGTGTCGGTGAAATACGGGATGACCTTGTGGCGGTTCGACGCAATCACCTTGAAGCTCATGCCATGCAGGTGGATCGGGTGCTGGTACTGGGTCATGTTCTTCAATTCAAAGATGTAGCTCTTGCCCTTTTCAAGCCTGGCAATCGGGCGGTCGGCACAGGTCTTGTCGGTGATGTCCCAGGCCTGCCCGTTGATCTGCCACAGGCTGGGTGGCTTACCGTTTTCGACATTGACCGACACCGAACCGACCCATTCGAAATTGAAGTTGAGTTTCTCGGCATTGGCCAGGTCCGGCTCGGCAACCGGGTTGGCCGGCAATGCCGGTGGCCACTGGGTAGGCGCATCGGTGTTGGCCACCGAACGGAAGGTGCCCAGGCGCACCGGGCCGTTGCGGATCGACAATTCTTCACCCGCCGGCGGGGCCTTGATTGCCAGACAGATGCGCATCCCTGGGCCCAGCCAGTATTCCTTGCCCAGCGGGCGCGGCTCGATGGGGTTGCCGTCCAACGCGTAGATCTGCGCTTCGACGCCGGGGATGTTGAGGCGATAGGTCAGGGTGTTGTCGAGGTTGAGCAAGCGCACGCGAGTGATTTGCCCAGCGGGCAGGTCGATGACCGCCTGGGGCACGCCGTTGATGGTGGAGAGGCGCCCTGCAGTGCCGCCCCGCGCCGCTTCACGGGGGATACTGAACTCGACAAACGCACCTTCTTCGTCGATGTGCCAGTTCTTCAGGCTCAAGGTACGTTCGTATTTGAAACCGGTGGGTTCGCGCTCTTCCACAATCAATGGGCCGACCAGGCCACGGCCAAGTTCTTCGCTGCTGCTTACGTGGGGGTGATACCAGTAGCTGCCGGCATCGGGCACGCGAAATTGGTAGTCGAAATATTCCCCAGGCAGCACCGGCAATTGCGAAACGTAGGGGACACCGTCCATTTCCAGCGGCAGGCGGATGCCGTGCCAGTGGATGGTAGTGGCGACCGGCAGGTGATTGATGAAACGTACCCGCAGCCATTCGCCCTGGCGCACGCGCAACTCGGTGCCAGGCGCCGAAGGGCCGAATGCCCAGGCTTGGGTCTTGTGCCCCGGTACCAGTTCCACGTCCAGGGGCGCGGCAATCAGTTGGTAGTCGCTTCCTGCGTTGGCATCGGCGACCTTGCCCAGCCAGTAACGATAGGCGCCACCGGCGCCCACACCGACGACTGCCAGGCCGGCAAGGCCACCGAGGATCTGTCGACGGGAAAACGATTGGGACACAGCAACCTCACGTATCTGCCGCAGGCCAAGGCCCGCAAAGGGCAGATACGATACACCTGCGTCGCCTAAACAGTAAGGCTTCGCATTGCCGCATGGCGCAATTGTGGATGTCGATAAAGATCAACATGTGGGAGGGGGCTTGCTCCCGATGGCGGTGGGTCAGCTAAAAACATGCTGACTGACACACTGCTATCGGGAGCAAGCCCCCTCCCACATTGTGAACTTCATTGTGGCTTATATTGTGTTTGCTCAGGTCCTGGCAGCCGCCAGAATCAAGGCTTTCATCTCGGCAACCGCACCCTTGAAACCGACGAACAGCGCATGGGCCACCAGTGCATGGCCGATGTTCAGCTCGTTGATGCCCTTGATCGCCGCCACAGCTTCGACGTTGTGGTAGTGCAAGCCATGGCCGGCATTGACGATCAAGCCTTCGTTGAGCCCGCAGTTCACGCCGTCGATGATGCGTTGCAGCTCGTCGGCCACTTCGGTCGGGGTGGTGGCGTCGGCGTAACGGCCAGTGTGCAATTCGATGGCCGGGGCACCGACCCGGCGCGAGGCTTCGATCTGGCGCTCGTCGGCGTCAATGAACAACGAGACTTCACTGCCGATCTTCGACAGGCGCTCCACCGCGGCCTTGATCCGCGCTTCCTGGCCGGCGACGTCGAGGCCGCCCTCGGTGGTCAGCTCCTGGCGGGTTTCGGGCACCAGGCAGATATGCGCCGGGCGAATGCGCTCGGCAAACGCCATCATTTCTTCGGTGACGCCCATTTCGAAGTTCATGCGCGTTTGCAGCACGTCCTTGAGCAGCAGCACATCACGCTCCTGGATGTGGCGGCGGTCTTCGCGCAGGTGCACGGTAATGCCGTCGGCGCCCGCTTCTTCGGCGTCCAGCGCGGCCTTGACCGGGTCAGGGTAACGGGTGCCCCGGGCCTGGCGCAGGGTGGCGACGTGGTCGATGTTGACGCCAAGAAGAATGCGATTGCTGGTGGTCACGGAAGCGCTCCTGAAAAGGGAAAGAATCGGTGCACAGCATACACGGGGATGTCAGGGCTTTCGAAACAACTCGCGACTGACCAGCGGTCGCCCGCCCAGGTGCACGGCAAGGGCCTGGCGCATCAGGCGCTTGGCGGCGGACAAGGCGCCCGGCGCGCTCCAGTCCGCGTCGCTCATGGCCAGCAGTTCGCTGCCCTGGAACAGCCCCGGCTGCAACAGGTACACGCGCTCAAGGCCCGCATCCACTTGCAGGCGGTACATGCCGTCGGCGGCGACGGGATCGCCGTGCAGGTCGTTGTGCAATTCAAAGCCATAGCCCAGGTCGTCGAGCAAGCGCCATTCGAAGGCGCGCAGCAGCGGTTCCAGGGGGCGCCCTTCAGCCAGGGCCAGCAGCGTCGCGGCGTAGTGATCGAAGACTGCCGGGTGCGGGTCTTCGGCGGGTAACAGCCGGATCAGCAGTTCATTGAGGTAAAGGCCGCTGAACAGTGCATCGCCGTTAAGCCAGGCAGAGGTGCCGACGCTTTCCAGGCGGCCGACGTTTTTCAACTCGCCCTTACCGCGAAACTCCACATCCAGGGCCACGAAGGGCCGCGCCAACGTACCTGCCTTGCCCCGTGCGCTGCGCAGCACCGCACGCAGGCGGCCTTGAGGCGTGAGGAAGTCCACCAGCGCGCTGGTCTCGCGGTAGGCGCGGCTGTGCAGCACGTAGGCGAGTTGGCTGGGAGGTGGGGATTGAGACATGGGAACTCACTGCTGGAATGCAATTTTTAAAACCACACAACCTAATGTGGGAGGGGGCTTGCTCCCGATGGCGGTGGGTCAGTTAAACAAATAAGTGACTGACCCTCCGCTATCGGGAGCAAGCCCCCTCCCACATTTTTTCAGACCTGCGGTGTTCTTAAAGGTCGCCATAGCCCAGTGAGCGCAACGCACGCTCATCATCTGACCAGCCACCCTTAACCTTCACCCACAGGTTAAGCATGATCTTGGAGTCGAACAGCAGCTCCATGTCCTTGCGCGCTTCGGTGCCGATGCGCTTGATGCGCTCGCCTTTGTCGCCAATGATGATTTTCTTCTGGCCGTCACGCTCGACGAGGATCAGCGCATGGATATGCAAGGTCTTGCCCTGCTGCTTGAACTCTTCGATCTCGACGGTGATCTGGTACGGCAGCTCGGCACCCATCTGGCGCATGATTTTCTCGCGTACCAGCTCGGCGGCGAGGAAGCGGCTGCTGCGGTCGGTGATCTGGTCTTCCGGGAAGAAATGCTCGTTTTCCGGCAGGTAACCGGCGATCACGCGCTCCAGGGCTTCGAGGTTGTGGCCGTGCTGGGCCGAGATCGGCATGATCTGGGCGTTCGGCAGTTGTTCCTGCAACCAGGTCAGGTGCGGCATCAGCTCGGCTTTGTCTTCGATGCGGTCGGTCTTGTTCAACGCGACGATCAAGGGGCCGGTGACGTACTGCACACGCTCGAGAACCATCTGGTCTTCGTCGGTCCACTTGGTGCGGTCGACCACGAAGATCACCACGTCGACGTCTTTCAACGCCGCCGAAGCGGTCTTGTTCATGTAGCGGTTCAGGGCTTTCTCACCGCCTTTGTGCATGCCCGGGGTATCGACATACACCGCTTGCACGTTGCCTTCAGTCTTGATGCCCAGCATGTTGTGGCGAGTGGTCTGGGGCTTGCGCGAAGTGATCGCGAGCTTCTGGCCGAGGATGTGGTTGAGCAGCGTGGACTTGCCCACGTTCGGGCGGCCGACGATGGCAACATAGCCACAGCGTGTTGCGGTTGAATCAGTCATGGCCATTCTCCACGCCCAGGGCAATCAGTGCTGCAGCGGCCGCTACCTGTTCGGCAATGCGACGGCTCACACCCTGACCTCGGCTTTTTTCGTTCAATAAGGTGATTTCACACTCCACGAAGAACACGCGGCAATGGGGCTCACCCTGGATATCCACCACTTCGTAGCGTGGCAGTTCGCAACCGCGGGACTGCAGGTATTCCTGCAGGCGGGTCTTGGGATCTTTGTTGGTGTCGACCAGCGTCAGGCTTTCGATTTCAGAAGCCAGCCAGGCGACCACGCGCTCCTTGGCCGTCTCCATCCCTGCATCGAGGTAGATCGCGCCGATCAAGGCTTCCAGGGCATCGGCCAGAATCGATTCGCGACGGAAACCGCCGCTTTTCAACTCACCGGACCCCAACCGCAGGTACTCGCCCAGGCCGAAACCTCGGGCCAGCACGGCCAGGGTCTCGCCTTTCACAAGGCGCGCCCGCAGGCGCGAAAGCTGGCCTTCGCGCGCTTGAGGAAAACGCTCGAACAGCGCCTCACCGGCGGCAAAATTGAGGATGGCATCACCGAGGAATTCCAGGCGCTCGTTATTGCGCCCTGCAAAGCTGCGGTGTGTGAGGGCAAGGACCATCAATTCGGGGTCCTTGAAGGTGTAGCCGAGCTGGCGCTCGAGACGACTTAGAGAAACGGTCACGGTTTATCCATATCTAGTTGGTGGCACCGGCGGCCATCGACGATTGACGCAGTGTTCAAATTCACATCCTGATTGGTGCTGCATGGGGCCGGACGTTTAATTGTCCAAACCCCAGAAAAGCATTCGGCGCTGTGTTCACAGCGCCGCCTGTATTACTTGATCAGCCCGACCCGCGAGAAGTTCGGCAGGTGGCTGAGCTTGGGCTCCGGCCAACTCATCCAGACCGCGAAGGCTTTGCCGACGATGTTCTCGTCGGGCACCATGCCCAGCAGGTCCTTGGGAATATTGGGGTCATCCCAGTAACGGCTGTCATTGGAGTTGTCGCGGTTGTCGCCCATCATGAAGTAGTGCCCGGCGGGTACTTTCCACTGGCCATCAGGCATTGCGCGGTAGCGGCTCATTTCCTTGCGGATCTCGTGCTCTACCGCACCGAGTTTTTCCTGGTACAACTCGGCGCTGCCCAGGGTGTTCGGCTCGGCGCCCAGCAGCTTCTCGGCCACCGATTCACCGTTGATGAACAGGCGCTTGTCGCTGGTGTAGCGCACCACGTCGCCCGGCAGGCCGACTACACGCTTGATGTAGTTGACGTTGGGGTCGCTCGGGTAGCGGAATACCATCACATCGCCGCGCTGCGGGTCACCGACCTCGATGACTTTCTTGTCGATCACCGGCAAGCGGATCCCGTAGGAAAACTTGTTCACCAGGATAAAGTCGCCCACGTCCAGGGTCGGCTTCATCGACCCGGAAGGGATCTGGAACGGCTCCACCAGGAACGAACGCAGCACCAGCACGATGAACAACACCGGGAAGAACGACTTGCCGTATTCAACCAGCAAGGGCTCTTTGTTCAGCTTCTCGATCACCACCGCATCGGGCTGGCTGACGCTGCCCTGATAGGAAGCAATGGCCGACCGCCGACGCGGGGCGAAGAACACCAGATCGAGCAACGCCAGGAGGCCGCAAACGGCGACGGCGATAACCAGCAACAGCGGGAAATTTAGTGACATAGGACCTAACTATCCAACCTGAGCACCGCAAGGAAGGCTTCTTGTGGAACTTCCACGTTACCTACTTGCTTCATGCGTTTTTTACCGGCCTTTTGCTTCTCAAGCAGCTTGCGCTTACGGCTTACGTCACCGCCGTAGCATTTGGCCAGTACGTTCTTTCTGAGAGCCTTGACGGAAGTCCGTGCAATGATCTGCCCGCCAATGGCGGCCTGGATCGCAACGTCGAACATCTGGCGCGGAATCAGTTCTTTCATCTTCTCGGTCAGTTGGCGACCTTTGTAGTGCGCGTTGTCCTTGTGCACGATCAGTGCCAGGGCATCTACCTTGTCGCCGTTGATCAGCACATCCAGTTTCACCAGATTAGCCGATTGGTAACGATCGAAATGGTAATCCAGCGAAGCATAGCCGCGACTGGTGGATTTGAGACGGTCGAAGAAGTCCAGGACCACTTCGTTCATCGGCATATCGTAGGTCACTTGCACCTGGGTACCGAGGAACAGCATGTCGCGCTGTACGCCACGCTTCTCGATACACAGGGTGATGACGTTGCCCAGGTGCTCCTGCGGGACCAGGATATTGGCCCGCACGATTGGCTCACGCATGTCTTCGATGGCCGACAGATCCGGAAGCTTGGACGGGTTGTCGACGTAAATCGTTTCACCGGTTTTGAGCAACAGCTCGAAAATAACGGTCGGCGCCGTGGTGATCAGGTCCAGGTCGTACTCGCGCTCAAGACGCTCCTGGATGATTTCCATGTGCAGCATGCCCAGAAACCCGCAGCGGAAGCCGAAGCCCAGGGCGTCGGAGCTTTCCGGGGTGTACTGCAACGACGAGTCGTTGAGGGTCAGCTTTTGCAGCGCTTCGCGAAAATCCTCGAAGTCGTCGGAGCTGACCGGGAACAGGCCGGCGTAGACCTGTGGCTGGATACGCTTGAAGCCGGGCAGTACGTCGACGTCGGGCGTGGAGCTCAGGGTCAGGGTGTCACCCACCGGTGCACCGTGGATGTCCTTGATACCGGCGATGATGAAGCCTACTTCACCGGCTTTCAGATCAGTGGTGGCGGTGTGCTTGGGGTTGAATACACCGACGCTGTCCACCAGGTGGATCTTGCCGGTGGACTTGACCAGAATCTTGTCGCCCTTCTTCACACGGCCATGGCGCACGCGGACCAGGGAGACAACGCCCAGGTAGTTGTCGAACCAGGAGTCGATGATCAACGCTTGCAGCGGATCTTCGTAGTTGCCGGTCGGCGCGGGAATGGTGTGCACCAGACGCTCGAGTACTTCGTCGACACCCAGGCCGGTCTTGGCGCTGCAGGTGACGGCGTCGGTGGCGTCGATGCCGATGATCTTCTCGATCTCTTCCTTGACGCGCTCAGGCTCGGCCTGGGGCAGGTCGATCTTGTTGAGCACGGGCATGACTTCCAGGCCCTGCTCGATCGCGGTGTAGCAGTTGGCAACCGACTGCGCCTCGACGCCCTGGCCGGCGTCGACTACCAGCAAGGCACCTTCACAGGCCGCAAGCGAACGGCTGACTTCATAGGTGAAGTCGACGTGGCCCGGGGTGTCAATGAAGTTCAGCTGGTAGGTGATGCCGTCTTTGGCCTTGTAATACAGAGTAACGCTGTGGGCCTTGATGGTGATCCCGCGTTCGCGTTCGAGGTCCATGGAGTCCAGTACCTGGGCTTCCATTTCACGCTCGGCAAGGCCGCCGCACATCTGGATGAATCGATCGGCCAGCGTCGACTTGCCATGGTCAATGTGGGCGATGATGGAGAAATTGCGGATATGACTCAAATCACTCACGGATCAACACTCAAAAAGGCTGCAGGCAGATTGCCCGCTGAAAAATAGCCGGGAATTGTACCTGATGCTCAGGCCAGACGTCATCTTTGCTGACCAGAACAAAAATGCCCCACTCACGAGAGCGGGGCATTTTTTGTGCATAAGCGCAGCTTCAACCGGCCCGACGCAGTAGCCAGAACCCGGCCACGGCGCAGATGGCCGTCGGCACCAGCACCGCAAACAGCGGCGAGAAACCGAACACCAGGCTCGACGGCCCGAGCAGATCCTGGGCAATGCGGAAGGTAAAGCCCACCAGCACGCCGGTAAATACCCGCTGGCCCAGGGTTACGGAGCGCAACGGCCCGAAGATGAAGGAGATCGCCATCAACACCAACGCGGCGGTTACCACCGGCTGCAGGACTTTCACCCAGAACGCCAGCCAGTAGCGGCCGTTGTTCAGGCCCTGGTCCTTGAGGTAATGGATGTAGCTCCACAACCCCGAGATTGGCAGCGCTTCGGGGACCATCACCACGGTGTTGAGCAGTTCCGGCTTCAGGGCGATATCCCACTGCTCGGTCGGTGCATTGACCACTTCGGTGCTGGCCTTGGTGCCCTGGCCCACATTGCGGAAGTAGGTGGTGGTGACGTCGCTCAGTTGCCATTGCTCGGCATTGTATTGCGCGCGCTTGGCGAAGCTGGAGGACAGCATGTGCCGCTCTTTATCGAAGGTATAGCGCGTGACACCGATCAACAGGCCGCCTGGCTGCACGGCGTTGATGTGGATGAACTCATCACCCTGGCGGTGCCACAGGCCGTGCTTGGCGCTTTGCGCATCGCCCGAGCCTTGGGCCAGGGCGCGATTGGCCTGGGCAGTGGCTTCGGCCGGGGGCGCTACGTATTCACCGATCAGCACGCTGCACGCCATCAGCAGCAGCATCGGCTTCATCACCGCCCAGACGATACGACCAATGGAAACGCCGGCGGCGCGCATGATGGTCAGCTCGCTGTTGCTGGCCAGGGTGCCCAGGCCGATCAGGCAACCGATCAGCGCCGCCATCGGCATCATGTCGTAGAGGCGGCGCGGCGCAGTCAGTGCCACGTAGCTCAGTACATCCGTGACCGTGTAGGTGTCGGTGACGTTGCCCACTTCATCAATGAAGGCGAACAGCAAGGCCAGGCCAAGAATGATGCCCAGTACCGCCAGGATGGCGATCAGTACGCTGCTGCCTATGTAGCGATCAAGCTTAGCCACGGGCCAACTCCTTCAGGCCACGACGGCTCTTCATTTTCAAACGGATAGGTTCCCAATAGAGCAGCCCCAGGCCGATCAACAGGAAAACCCCATGCACCCACCACAGGCCAAGGGCTGGCGGCAACTTGCCTTTCTCGAGGGAGCCACGGGCGGAAATCAGGATGGTCAGGTAGGCCATGTACAGCAGGATCGCCGGCAGCAGCTTGAGGAAACGCCCCTGGCGCGGGTTGACGCGCGACAGCGGCACGGCCATCAAGGTTACGATAAACACCAGCAGCGGCAAGGACAAACGCCATTGCAGCTCGGCAATGGAGCGCAGTTCCTGGCTGCCGAACAGCGATGCAGTCGGCAGTGCGTCGCGGTCGGTGACCTCGCCGCTGATCTCAGGCTTGGGCAGCATGACGCCATAAGTGTCGTACTTGATCGCCCGGTAGTCCGCCAGACCAGGGCTGCCGTCGTAGCGGTAGCCATTTTCCAGGATCAGGTAGCGGTTGCCGTCGGGGCGTATTTCCTGGCGCCCGCTATCGGCCACCAGAATAGTAATGCCACGGTCTTTCTGGTTCTGGCCGAGGTTTTTCTGGGAAATGAACACGCCACCGAGGTTGGAGCGGTCATCGGTCATGGTTTCGGTATAGGTGACCCGCGAACCGTCACTGAGCGCCTGGAAGCGCCCGGGCTCGAGGGTATCGAACTCGGTCATCGCATCCTGCTTGTTCAACAGCAGTTGGAACTGCATGGCGCCCTGGGGCGCCAGGCTCATGCTCAACCAGGCCACCACCAGGGCAACGCCGGCGGCCGGCACCATGGTCATGGCCAGCAAACGTTGCTGGCTCATGCCGGTGGCCGACAGCACGGTCATTTCACTCTCAAGGTACAAGCGGCCATAGGCCAGCAATATGCCGAGAAACAGGCCAAGGGGCAGGATCAGCTGCAGCATCCCGGGCATCCGGTAGCCCATGATCAAGAACAACGACCCCGGATCCAGGGCGCCTGCGGCGGCTTGAGCCAGGAACTTGACGAAACGACCACTCATGATGATGACCAGCAACACCGCACTCACGGCACTCAGGGTCAACAGGACTTCGCGGGACAGATAACGGAAGACGATCAAACCAGACACTCCAGGGTTGTCAGGCTAAGGCGGCCAAACAAGCAAGCATACCGAGACGACCCGTTTATCACGGATCGGCTAAAAAGATGGCGCATTATCCTGTGATTGACCGCGCCTGTCACGGAGCTTACTCATGCGCACGCACAAAGCGTGCGCCAAGGGTTGTCAGGCTCCGCCGGCGAGGTTCAAACTGCGGCCTTTGTCCGCTGGCGGTTTACCAAGCTGCCGAGCTTCAAGCCTGAGTACAAACTCCAGGCTCACAGACCTTGATAAGGGACCCGAACATGGAATTGGTTGTAAAAAGCGTTAGCCCCGAAACGTTGAAAACCGCCACCCTCGTGGTCGCTGTCGGCGAAGGCCGCACACTCGGCGTCGCCGCCAAGCAACTGGACGAACTGAGCGGCGGCGCGATCAGCGCGATCCTCAAGCGCGGCGACCTGGCCGGCAAAGTCGGCCAGAGCCTGCTGCTGCAGAGCCTGCCCAACCTCAAGGCCGAGCGCGTATTGCTGGTAGGCGTGGGCAAGGACGCCGAACTGGGCGACCGTCCATTGCGCAAGATCATCAGCGGCATCCTTACCACCCTCAAGGGCCTGGGCGGCAGCGATGCGGCACTGGCCCTCGACGAAATCGTGATCAAGGGCCGTGACAGCTACGGCAAGACCCGCCTGCTGGCCGAGTCGCTGCTGGACGGCGGCTATATTTTCGACCAGTTCAAGAGCCAGAAGGCCGAACCCCGCGCCCTGAAGAAAATCACCCTGCTGACCATCAAGGCTGCCCAGGCTGAAGTTCAGCGCGCCGTGACCCACGCCCAGGCCATCGCCAACGGCATGTCGTTCACCCGCGACCTGGGCAACCTGCCGCCGAACATCTGCCACCCGACATTCCTGGGCGAACAGGCCAAAGCATTGGGCAAAGAGTTCAAGGGCTTGAAGGTTGAAGTGCTGGATGAAAAGAAGATCAAGGACCTGGGCATGGGCTCGTTCTATGCCGTAGGCCAGGGCAGCGACCAGCCGCCACGCCTGATCGTGATGCAATACAACGGCGGCAAGAAATCCGAGAAGCCCTACGCCCTGGTGGGTAAAGGCATCACCTTCGACACCGGCGGCATCAGCCTCAAGCCGGGCGCGGGCATGGATGAGATGAAATACGACATGGGCGGCGCGGCCAGCGTGTTCGGTACCCTGCGTGCCGTGCTGGAACTCAAGCTGCCGATCAACCTGGTGTGCATCCTGGCCTGTGCCGAGAACATGCCGAGCGGCGGCGCGGCCCGCCCGGGCGATATCGTCACGACCATGAGCGGCCAGACCGTGGAAATCCTCAACACCGACGCCGAAGGCCGCCTGGTGCTGTGCGACGCCCTGACCTACGCCGAGCGCTTCAAGCCCCAGGCCGTGATCGACATCGCCACCCTGACCGGCGCGTGCATCGTTGCCTTGGGCTCCCACACTTCGGGACTGCTGGGCAACAACGACGAACTGATCGAGCAACTGCTCAGCGCCGGCAAGGCTGCCGACGACCGCGCCTGGCAACTGCCGCTGTTCGATGAGTACCAGGAACAACTGGACAGCCCGTTCGCCGACATCGCCAACATCGGTGGCCCGAAAGCCGGCACCATCACGGCGGCCTGCTTCCTGTCGCGCTTTGCCAAGAACTTCAACTGGGCCCACCTGGACATCGCCGGCACCGCCTGGACCAGCGGCGGCAAGGACAAGGGCGCAACCGGCCGTCCGGTGCCACTGTTGACCCAATACCTGCTGGATCGCGCCAAGGCCTGAAACTGAAGATGCCGGGGCGACCATCCCGCCGCCCCGGCCTCAGGAACCGCAATGACCCAAGTCGACTTCTATATATTGCCCAGCGCCGATCCCCTCGCGCGCCTGGACTTTGCCTGCAAGCTCACCGAAAAAGCCTGGCGCATGGGCCACCGCATCTACCTGCATTGCAGCGATGCCGCCCAACGCGATGAGCTGGATGCCCGCCTGTGGCGCTTCAAGGGCGAAAGCTTCGTGCCCCACGGCCCCGCCGAATCCGAACCTGAAAGCCTGGTAGTCCTGGGTGTGGGCGACAGTTGCGGCGATCACCATGACCTGCTGGTCAACCTGGACCTGAAAGTACCGGCCTTTGCCAAGGCTTTCGCCCGCGTGGCGGAAGTGGTGGTGGAAGACCCGGCTATTCGTCAGGCCGCGCGGGAGAGTTTCCGTTTCTATCGCGAACAGGGCTATTCTCTGCAGGATCACCGGCTACAACGACTTTAGAGCACACGATGGACACTCCCAACCCGCTGAAAAAAGACGACCACCTGCTGGACGACCTGGAGTCGATCCGTCAGTTGCTGGGTGATGACAACCTGCAACCGCCGCTGCTGACCGAAACGGCCGACGGCGAGGTACAGATCCCGCTGCTGTTCGACATGGTCAGCGGCAAGCCTGCCGCGCCGGAACCTGTGGTTGCAGAACCCGCTCCCGCCGCAGAAAAAGCCCCCGATGCCCTGCTCCTGCACCTGGACAATGAACTGCGCGCCGCCGCGCAATTGATCATGCAGGATGTGATTGACGACTTTGCGCCGCATATTGAAGCCGAGATCAAGCGTCGGATGGATGCGCGGATGGAGCGGTTGCTCAGCCAGTACCAGTCCTAAACGACACTGATATTTCCTGTGGGAGGGGGCTTGCTCCCGATAGCGTTGTATCAGCCGATGATTCGGTGGCTGACACTCAGCAATCGGGAGCAAGCCCCCTCCCACATTAGTTTTGCATCAGCCTTAAGTCCGTCTTCAACTCGCCCTCCTCGTCCTCCCCCGTTATACTTGCCGGCTTTCCTGAATAAATGCCAACTAGGGTCCCGCCGCGCATGGATAAGACCTACCAGCCCCACGCTATCGAAACTTCCTGGTACAACACCTGGGAGTCCGAGAACTATTTCGCCCCACAAGGTGCGGGCGACTCGTACACCATCATGATCCCGCCACCGAACGTCACTGGCAGCCTGCACATGGGCCATGGCTTCAACAATGCGATCATGGATGCGTTGATCCGTTTCCGCCGTATGCAGGGTCGCGACACCCTGTGGCAGCCGGGCACCGACCACGCTGGTATCGCCACGCAGATGCTGGTGGAACGCCAACTGGAAGCCACCGGCCAGAACCGTCACGACCTGGGCCGCGAGAAATTCCTGGAGAAAGTCTGGGAATGGAAAGATCAGTCCGGCGGCAATATCAGCCGTCAGATCCGTCGCCTGGGCTCCTCCGTGGATTGGAGCCGCGAGCGCTTCACCATGGACGACGGCCTGTCGGAAGCCGTGAAGGAAGCCTTCGTGCGCCTGCACGAAGACGGCCTGATCTACCGCGGCAAGCGCCTGGTCAACTGGGACACCAAGTTGCACACGGCCATTTCCGACCTCGAAGTGGAAAACCACGACGAGAAAGGCTTCCTGTGGAACCTCAAGTACCCACTGGCTGACGGCGCCCGGACCGCTGAGGGCAACGATTACCTGATCGTCGCCACCACTCGTCCGGAAACTATGCTCGGCGATGCCGCCGTCGCCGTTAACCCGAACGACGAGCGCTACCAGGCGCTGATCGGCAAGTTCGTCGAACTGCCACTGGTTGGCCGTCGCATCCCGATCATTGCGGACGACTATTGCGATCCTGAATTCGGCACCGGCTGCGTGAAAATCACCCCGGCCCACGATTTCAACGACTATGAAGTCGGCAAACGTCACAACCTGCCGCTGCTGAACATCTTCGACAAGAATGCCGCCGTATTGCCGGCCTGCCAGGTATTCAACCTGGACGGCTCGTTGAACGACAGCATCGACGGCAAGATTCCGGCCGAATATGCCGGCCTGGACCGTTTTGAAGCACGCAAGCAGATCGTTGCCGCCTTCGACGCCGCCGGCTTGCTGGTCAGCGTCGACGACCACGGCCTGAAAGTGCCGAAGGGCGACCGCTCCGGCACCGTGATCGAACCGTGGCTGACCGACCAATGGTACGTGTCCACCAAGCCGCTGGCCGAGCCTGCCATCGCCGCCGTGGAAGATGGCCGCATCCAGTTCGTGCCCAAGCAGTACGAAAACATGTACTTCTCATGGATGCGCGACATCCAGGATTGGTGCATCAGCCGTCAGCTGTGGTGGGGCCATCGTATTCCGGCCTGGTATGACGAGTCGGGCAAGGTCTATGTAGGCCGCGACGAAGCCGAAGTGCGTGCCAAGCACAACCTCGGCGCCGACATCGCGCTGCAACAGGACAACGACGTACTGGACACCTGGTTCAGCTCGGGCCTGTGGACGTTCTCCACCCTGGGTTGGCCGCAGCAGACCGAATTCCTGAAGAAATTCCACTCCACCGACGTGCTGGTCACCGGCTTCGATATCATTTTCTTCTGGGTTGCCCGGATGATCATGCTCACCATGCATTTGGTGAAAAACGAAGACGGCACCCCGCAGGTACCGTTCAAGACCGTGTACGTACACGGCCTGGTACGCGACGGCCAGGGCCAGAAGATGTCCAAGTCCAAGGGCAACGTCCTGGACCCGCTGGACATCATCGACGGCATCGACCTGGAAACCCTGGTACAGAAACGCACCTCGGGCCTGATGCAGCCAAAACTGGCGAAAAAGATCGAGAAGCAGACTCGCGACGAATTCGCCGACGGCATCGCCAGCTACGGCACCGACGCCCTGCGCTTCACCTTCTGCTCGCTGGCCTCTACCGGTCGCGACATCAAGTTCGACATGGGCCGCGTCGAAGGCTATCGCAACTTCTGCAACAAGATCTGGAACGCCGCGCGCTACGTGCTGGATAAAGGCGAAGACTGCGGCCAGAACGGCGAAGCCTATGAGTTGAGCCTGGCTGATCGCTGGATCATCTCGCAGTTGCAGCGCACCGAAGCCGAAGTGACCCGCCAGCTCGACCAGTTCCGTTTCGACCTGGCTGCACAGGCGCTGTACGAGTTCATCTGGAACCAATACTGCGACTGGTACCTGGAACTGTCCAAGCCGGTGCTGTGGGACGAAAACGCCCCGGTCGAACGCCAGCGCGGTACTCGCCGCACCCTGGTGCGCGTACTGGAAGTGGCATTGCGCCTGGCGCATCCGTTCATGCCGTTCATCACCGAAGAAATCTGGCAGCGCCTGGCGCCGCTGGCCGGTATCGAAGGCAAGACCATCATGCTGCAACCTTGGCCAGTGGCCAATGAAGCGCGCATCGATGAGGCCGCCGAAAGCGATATCGAATGGCTCAAGACCCTGATGCTCGGCACGCGCAACATCCGCGCCGAGATGAACATCGGGCCGGGCAAGCCATTGGCGGTGTTCGTCAAGAACGCCAGTGCCGAAGATCAGCGCCGTCTCGGCGAGAACGACGCGTTGCTCAAGAAGCTGGCCAAGCTGGAGTCGATCACCGTATTGGCTGCCGATGCCGAAGCGCCGCTGTCCGCCACTGCATTGGTGGGCGACATGGAAGTGCTGGTACCGATGGCCGGCCTGATCGACAAGGGCGCCGAACTGGCCCGCCTCGACAAGGAAATCGCCCGCCTGCAAGGCGAAGTGCAACGCGTGGGCGGTAAGCTGTCCAACGCGGCATTCGTCGACAAGGCGCCGGCGGAGGTGATCGAGAAAGAACGCGCCAAGTTGGCCGAAGCTGAACAGGCTTTGGGCAAACTGGCCGAGCAACATGCGCGGATTTCCAGCCTGTAAGGCTTGAGTCGCGTAAAGAAAGAGACCTTCGGGTCTCTTTTTTTTGCCTCTGTGGGAGGGGGCTTGCTCCCGATAGCGGTGTATCAGTCTCAATATTTTTGACTGTCACACCGCTATCGGGAGCAAGCCCCCTCCCACATTTGACCGGGTTGAGCTCAGGATGTGTGACAATGGCCGCCACTTTGAGCCAACACCAGAATCATCATGACCGCCCCCACTACGCCTAAACCTTCGCGCAAGAAGCCTAAATCCGCTACCCCGGCCAAGCCCGTGGTACCGCGCAAAGAGGCCACTCTGCACCCGCGCAACCGCCACACGGGCCGTTACGACTTCCCGGCGCTGATCAAGACCACGCCAGAACTGGCGAAATTCGTGATCATCAACCCCTATGGCAAGGAAAGCATCGACTTCGCCAGCCCGGACGCGGTGCGGGTGTTCAACCGGGCGTTGCTCAAGTCGTTCTATGGCATCCAGCATTGGGACATCCCGGCCGATTACCTGTGCCCGCCGGTACCGGGACGTGCCGACTATGTGCACTTCCTCGCCGACCTGCTGGCCAGCGTCAACGACGGCAAGATCCCGCGTGGCTCGATCGTCAAGGTGCTGGATATCGGCATGGGCGCCAACTGCGTCTACCCGCTGATTGGCTACATGGAGTACCGCTGGAACTTCCTGGGCTCGGAGGTCGACCCTATCGCCGTGAGCGCCGCCAAGGCCATCGTGCAGTCCAACGACCTGAGCAAGGTTATCCAGCTGCGCCAGCAGCCCAACCCCAAGCAGATCCTGCTGGGTTTGCTGGAACCCGGTGAGCGCTTTGACCTGACCATGTGCAACCCGCCGTTCCATGCATCCATGGATGAAGCCACCAAGGGCAGCGAGCGCAAGTGGCGCGCCCTGGGCAAGGCGGATCCGAAACGCAAGTTGCCGGTACTCAACTTTGGCGGCCAATCGGCTGAACTGTGGTGTGAAGGCGGCGAAGCACGCTTTGTGACGCAGTTGATCGCCGAGAGCGCGCATTTTGCCCACAAGGTGTTGTGGTTCAGCACCCTGGTGTCAAAAGCGTCCAACTTGCCTGCGATCGAAACCGCGCTGAAAAAAGCCGGCGTGCTGGAAAGCCAGGTGGTAGAGATGTCTCAGGGGCAGAAGCAAAGCCGGTTTGTGGCCTGGACGTTCCAGACCAAGAATGAGCAGCAGATCTGGCGCCAGCGCTGGGTGCGCGACTAACCTTTCATCACAATAAAACCGCAGGCAACAAAAAACCGTGCCCGGATCACTCCGGAGCACGGTTTTTTTTACTGCGTCTTACTTGTTAACAGCGTCGGTCAGGCCTTTAGCCACAACCAGCTTGATAACTTTCTTGGCAGCGATTTCGATGGCAGCGCCAGTCGAAGGGTTACGGCCAGTACGGGCAGGACGCTCGGTTACTTTCAGCTTGCCAATGCCTGGCAGAGTGATTTCGCCGCCATTTTCCAGCTGATCAGCAACGATCTGGCCCAGTTGGTCCAGAGCAGCGCGCGCGGTGGTTTTTGGCGCGTCGATAGCTTCAGCGATATCAGCGATCAGTTGGTCTTTAGTCAAAGCCATTGTGGTGTTCCTTCCCTATCAAATTCATATGGATTGCAGAGTGCAGTGTCAGCCGTCGAGCCCGACCGTCATGGCCTGGCATCCCCGGCTATAACCACGGAGATCGGGGTTATAGATGCTTGAAACGGGGATTGGTTCGACCTGACAAATGCTGAATGCACGCTTAACGCCGAGACTTGGCGTAAGACGGGGCAAAACTAGCACAGAGACGGGGAAATATCCGCCTCAACATACCCATTTGGTCAGCTTTATCGCTCTAAACCGTGAAAAAAAGGCATATGGGCAGTCGGAGGGCATCCAAAATGCCCTTCGGGGCACGTCACGGCCAATGGGTGCGGTACACTGGGCGACTTTTCGGGGAGGCCGCCCCCTCCCCCTTCAACCAGCCGAGAAGCCTATGCCGATCCGTCATTGCATCGTCCACCTGATCGACAAAAAACCCGACGGCACCCCCGCAGTGCTCCATGCCCGCGACTCCGAACTGTCCGAGTCGGCCGCCATCGAGAACATGCTTGCCGACCTCAACGAGAGCTACAACGCCAAACAAGGCAAGGCCTGGGGTTTCTTCCATGCCGAGTCCGGCGCGCATCCGTTCAGCGGCTGGTTGAAGGAATACTTTGACGGTGGCCAGGACTTCACCACCTTCAGCCGCACTGCGGTGGAACACCTGCAGAAGCTGATGGAGGAGTCCAACCTCTCCACCGGCGGCCATGTGCTGTTTGCCCATTACCAACAAGGCATGACCGACTACCTGGCCATCGCCCTGCTGCACCACAGCGAAGGCGTGGCAGTCACCGACGAGCTGGACGTGACGCCCTCGCGCCACCTGGATCTGGGCCAGTTGCACCTGGCGGCGCGCATCAACGTCTCCGAGTGGCAGAACAACAAGCAGTCCAAGCAATACATCTCCTTTATCAAGGGCAAGAACGGCAAGAAAGTCTCGGAGTACTTCCGCGACTTTATCGGTTGCCAGGAAGGCGTCGACGGCCCGGGCGAAACCCGCACCCTGCTCAAGGCGTTCAGTGACTTCGTTGAAAGCGAAGACCTGCCTGACGAATCCGCCCGCGAAAAGACCAAGACTCTGGTGGACTACGCCAGCAGCCAGGCCAAGCTCGGCGAACCCATGGGCCTGGAAGAACTCTCCGGCCTGATCGATGAAGATCGGCCAAAAGCGTTCTACGACCATATCCGCAACAAGGATTACGGCCTGTCGCCGGAGATTCCGGCCGACAAACGCACTCTCAACCAGTTCCGCCGCTTCACCGGGCGCGCCGAGGGCTTGTCCATCAGCTTTGAAGCGCACCTGCTGGGCGACAAGATCGAATACGACGAAGCCGCCGGCACCTTGATCATCAAGGGCCTGCCGACCCAACTGACCGATCAGCTCAAGCGCCGTAATTGATGCTGGGCGGGGTTTTAAAGAAAGTCCTGCTGGTGTTGCTGGTGGTAGTCGCGATCCAGAACTGGGGCAAGATCGAGCGGGTGTTCAACCCGTCCCAGGTGGTGCCGGAGCAGGTACGCGCCTCGGCGCGTGTGGTGCTCTATGCCACCGAGTGGTGTGGGTACTGCAAGCAGATCCGGCGTTTTCTGGACCAGAAGGGTATCCCGTACCAGGCCGTCGATATCGAGAAGGATGCCCAGGCGCGCAAGGCGTATGAAGCACTGGGCGGGGGTGGGATTCCGTTTGTGGATGTGAACGGGACTTTGATTCGCGACTACAACCCGGATGCGATCATGGCGGCGCTGAAGTAACCTGATTCCTGAAACACCGTGGATCAAATGTGGGAGGGGGCTTGCTCCCGATAGCAGTGTGCCAATCAATGAAAATGATGACTGATTCACCGCTATCGGGAGCAAGCCCCCTCCCACATTTGGTTTGTGGTGGTCTTAGAAGTTGGCCTCCAGCGACACCATCGCCGTGCGCTCTTCACCCACGTTGTAATACGCCGTACTCGCCCCCAACCCGTTGACCGGCGCCGAGTTGAACGCCACGGTACGCGCCGAACTCAAGTATTCCTTGTCGAAGACGTTGAGCATCGACAGGCGCAGGGTCGCCGACTTGATGACCCTCTTGTCCACCGGCAAGTAAATACCGGCATTGAGGTCAAACACCGTACGGCCTTCGATCTTCTCCTTGTTGGTCAAATCACCATAGAAGCTGCCGACATACTTGCCCGCGACGTTGCCGTAAAACCGCGAGTCGTCGTACCCGAGCACCAGGTTGAACATGTTTTCCGGCACGTTGGCCAGTTGCTTGCCCGACGTTGGCAGCAGCACATTCTTACTGAGCAGGTCGTCCTTCTGCTCGGACTGGGTGTAGGTGTACGACGCGTAGTAGTTGAAGTTGTGCGGCAACAAGCCACTCCACTCCAGCTCCAGGCCCTTGTTATCGACGCTGCCGACGTTAAGCACCATGTAGTCACCGCTGGCGTCGGTGGTCGACACCTGGCGATCCTTGAAACTGATATAGAACAAGGTCGCACTCAGCGCCATGTCGTCTTCGGTGTAGCGCCAGCCCAGTTCCTGGTTCCAGCTCAATTCGGACTTGAGGCTGACGGAGTCGCCCTTGTTGTACAGCACGTAGTTGGGAGGCGTGCGCATATTGCGAGTGACGTTGTAGAACGCCTGGTTGCTTTCATCGACCTGGTACTTGGCGCTGAAGTTGGGCAGGAACTGATGGTAACGGGTGTTACGTTTTTCCGCTTTGTCGTAGAGGCTGCCGAGATTGTTGCCGTCGCGCTCGACGTATTGGTAGGCCAGGCCCGCGACAAAACTCAGGTCCGGCGTGGCTTGCCAGTTGTCCTGTACCCAGAGTTTCTGCGCCGGGGTAACGGTGTAATAGTGGCGGCCTTGTACAGTGGCGCCATTCTTGTCGACCACCTGCCCGCCGCTGTTGTAATCGCCCCACACATCATCGGGTGCGCCCTCGCCGTTGATCCCGATAAATGGCTGGGTCTGGCGCTGGCGTGCGCGTTCATACCAGTAGCCGTAGTCCAGACTGTGCGCTTCGTTGATGTCCCACTTCATTTTGGCCGTGACGCCGGGGCGCCAGGTCTCGGTCCATGAAGGGCGGTAATAGTTGGCCGATTGCAGGTTACTCAGGTCGTAGTTGCCGGCCTTGTCAGACTTTGGCCCCAGGTTGGAGGCGGTCTGGCCGCTGAAGCTGCCGCCGTTGGACCAGTAGTAGTACGGCGTGACTGTCAGCGACAGGTTGTCTTGCAATTGCCAGCGCTGGGTCAGCGTGGCGTTTACGCTTTCGAAGGGGTTGCGGTTGAGCTTGTAGGACGCAGACAACAGACCTGCCTTGTACACCGGGCTTTCGGCGTAGTCCTTGCGCCGCCCCTGCGTGTCAAACTGTGATTTGCTCAGGCTGTTGTAGTTGTAGTTTTCCTGTTTGTTGTACTTGACCGTGGCCAGTGTGGAATTGCCGTTGTCATCTTCGAACAAGCTGCTCCACTCGATCTTGTCGCTGCGCAGAGTGCCCTTGCCGCGCCACTTGTCGCCTTCCAGATGCGACGCCGAGACCCAGGTTTTCAGGCCGCCAAAATCGCCGGTATTAGCCCGCACAAACGTCTTGCGCAGGGCGTTGGCACCTACGATCTGCTTGGCGAATACCCCGGCATCCTTGGTCGGCCGGACAGTGATCATGCCGATGTTGCCGCCGCTGGAGCCAATGTGCGGGCCGTCTGCCTCGGAAGAGCCTTGGGTGGCGAACACTTCGGCGAGGTTTTCCGGGTCACCCAGCTGGTTGGAATACACGCTGTAGTTGCCCGAGTCGTTGATCGGCACGCCGTCGACCGAAACCCCGACCTGGTCCGAACTCATGCCGCGCATGGTGAAGGTGGTGCCGCTGGTGCCGCTGGCGTCATCACTGGAAACGTTGATGCCCGGGGTGTACTTGAGCTTGTCGATGGCGTTGGCGGTGCCCGACATTTCATCCATGGCTTCTTTGGTGACCGTGGAACGCGCCTTGGCACTTTCTTCGCGGATCATATGGCCGTTGCCCAGGGTCTGCTTGCCGGTAACGTTCACCGACCCCACATCCTGTGTGTCATCGGCCAGAACCAGCGGCGCAAAGCCGCCCAGGCCCGATGCCATAAGCAGGGCATAAAGAGTGTTGTAGTTCACGTGTAGATCCCTTACTGACATTGTTGTGTTGTATGGGGCAGAGGTGCTCTTCCTGACCACTTGTTCAGGAACCCAGGGATGATCCACGGCACGTGTAACCGTTTGGTGACAGGTTTTGGCGATTGCGATGAAGGTTTGGTGAAGCGCGCCGTGGGCCTAGCGCAACACGATCATGCGCCCCAGCAGCGAGTGTTGTTCAAAGCCGAGCACCGCTTGCAGCGCATTCAACACCGCCTGCGGATCCTTGCTTGGAAAGCTGCCGCTGACGCGCCTGGCGCCCATCTCATCGTTAAGCAACACGATGCGGCCCGGGTAATAACGGCTCAGGTCCTTGACCACATCCGCCAGCGGCGCCTTGTAGTAATTGAGCCAGCCGTCACGCCAGGCCAGGCGTGACTGGCTGTCGACAGCGTGCAGGGTGTCGGCTACGCCGTCGGCATAGGCCACTTGCTGACCTGCAGCCAGTACCTGTTGCAGGCCCTGTTTGGATGGCGTCACGCCAACCCGTCCGGATAACACGGTGACCTCTGCCCCGGCAGGTTGCAGGCGCACTTCAAACTGGGTGCCCAGCACCCGCGCTTCACCACCGCCTGCCTCCACCACGAAAGGCTGGCCCGTGTGGGTCACACTGAAAAATCCCGCACCACGACGCAGTTGGATATGCCGCTCGCCATGGCTGAAATCCACGGCAATCGCGCTGTCGGCGTCGAGGGTGACCTGGGATTGATCTGCCAGGGTAAAGGTCTTCACCTCCCCCGCCGCCGTCACGTAATCGGCACCTAACTCATCGACCCAGCGCGACGGCTGCCAACCTGCGCCCATCGCCACCATCAACAGCAGGCTTGCGGCCATCGCCAAGGCGCCGGACCAACGCACCCCACTTGAACGCTTGGAGGTGTTGATCTTATTGAGGTAGCCCTGCAAGGCCAGCGCATCCTCATCAGCCAGCTGGCGTGCCGGCACTTCGCTCAACTCCCACAGCACCTGGGCCTGAGCGTAGGCCTCGACATGCGCGGGATCAGCGCGCAGCCAGCGGCTGAAAGTAGCCTGGTCGCCGCTGCTGGGCTGATCATGCAACAGGCTCAGCCAGGCAAGCGCGGCCTGTTCCTGGGCGGGTGTGGGCGTAACGTTCACGGTGCTTTCCCTGGCGTGCGTGGAGGCGGCGGTTCGCGAAGGCTGGCCTTGCAGGCTTCGAGGGCGCGCATCATATGTTTTTCCACGGCGCTTTGGGACAACCCCATGGCCTTGGCGATCTCCGCGTATTTGCGACCGTGGATGCGGTTGAGCAGGAAAATCTGCCGGGTGCGCTCGGGCAAGCTGCGCAAGGCGGCTTCGACATGGCGCAAATCATTGCCGGCCTCCAGCGCCGCCTGGGGCTCGCACCTCTGGTTGTCTTGTTGCTCCGGCAACCAGCCTTCATTGCTGCGCACTCGGGCGCCTTCAGTGCGCAAATGGTCAATGGCGATATTGCCCGCGCAGCGCAGCAAGTAGGTACTGAGCTCTTCGACCTGCACCAGGGGGCGGCGCCAGAAACGCAGGAACAAATCCTGCACCAGGTCGGCCGCGGTGGCGCGGCAACCGACACGGCGGCTGACCAGTGCCTCCATCTGCGAGCGCTGGGACAAAAATACCTGCAGGAAATGCGCTCGCCCACCGGCCGCATCTGTGTGCGGGCTGTCCTGGGGTTCCGGCGGTGGACTGATCATCATGGCAGGCTCAGGATAGGGCGAATGCCGCAACAGGGCTGGCCAGCAGGCTCAGGCCCGCCAGGATCAAGGCCAGCCTTGGGCGATAAGGCAGCAGCAACACCAGCAGCAAGGCGCTGAGCATCAACACCGCGCACCACTGCACCAGGCCCTGGCTCCAACCGGCGGCAAGCACCGCGGGCCAGATCGCGACAATCAGCAGCAACCAACCGCCCACGCGCAGCCCCAAACGCCGAGTGGGGGTGGGTTTGCTGTGCAGCAGCTCGCCGTGGTGACGGTCTGTGGACAGGCACAGCGCAGTAAACCCGGCGTAGCACATCAGCAGCGCGAGCAGCATCAACTGGCCTCCTGCTTGAGCGTCAGGCCACGTGCACGTTCGGCCTTGAGTTGCGGCGCGGTGCGATGGTGCATCTTCCAGGCCGCCCAGGCGAGAAACGCACCACTGGCCAGGCAGGTCAGATCGAAGCCGGCCATGGCCCAGTCGCCATTGACCAGAGAAACGCCCAAATGCTGCGAGGTGGTGCTGGCGTTAAGCAGTGGGACCGCCGCAAACAGCAACGCGCCGAAGCTCAGTTGCTCGACCCAACCCTGGCGACCGCGACGCAACATGGCGTGCAACAGGCTCAGGCCCCAGGCGATAAAGAACGCTTGTACTTCCCAGTCGGAACGCTCGGCGAAACTCACCGACAACAGTCGGTTGGCCCAGAAAAACGCAGCGATGGCGATCATCAGCCCGGACATGCTGGCAATGTTCAACACTTCCACCAACCGCAGTTCAAACGGCATCACCGAAGCTTTGGCATGCTTGAGCTGGCGCTTGCCGAGCCAGATCACCAGCCCCGTGCCAATCATCGCGGTGCCCGCCAGGCCGCAGATAAAGTACAACCAACGCAGCACGGGACCGGCAAAATGGCCCATGTGCAAACCATAGAAACTGCCACCAATCACCGCAGGCAAAGACGGCTCGCCACTGGCCCGCAACAGCTCGCCAGTGGTGCCGTTGAACGACAGGGTATTGCCAAAGGCGTGCACCACGCTGTCGGAGCCAGCGCGAAACACATTCACCGAGGCGTTGACATCGCCAGGGTTATTGACCGCCAGCCGCCCCACATGGCCGCCCGCCCACTTCTCGCGCGCCTGCTGGTACATCGGCAGTAACGGCAGCAACTGACCGGGCTGGCCGAGGGCCGGCGCATTGTTGGTAGCGGGGAACAACTCATCGAAGAACGCCCGGCTGTCGTCGCCATAGGACGCCATGATAGGCGCGGGCATGACCATGTTCATGAAAATCACCAGGCTGCTGTAGGTGATCATCAGGTGAAACGGCAGCACCAGCACGCCCACCGCGTTGTGCCCGTCGAGCCAGGAGCGCTGACCTTTGCGCGGGCGGAAAGTGAAGAAGTCCTTGAAGATTTTCTTGTGGGTGATGATCCCGGTGATCAGCGCGACCAACATCACCATGGCGGTGATGGTCGACAGCCAGCGGCCCCACGGGTAAGGCATTTGCAGCTGGAAGTGGAACCGATAGAAGAACTCGCCGCCCTTGCTGTCGCGGGCCTGGACGGGTTGGCCGCTGACCGGGTCGAGGGTTTTCTGGATGAAGGTGCCGCGCTTGCCGGGCTCGACCTTGTCTTGCCACATCACGGACAGGCCGGGATCACGATGGGTAGGCAAGGTAATGAACCAGCGTGCGGCCGTGGGCGCCTGTTGTTGCAGGTAATTCTGGGCTACGGCAAGGCTACGCCCGTCGTCCAGGGGATGAGCCTGCACTTCGGGCTGCATCCAGTGGGTAATTTCGTCTTTGAAATAGGCCAGGGTGCCGGTCAGGAAAATCGCAAACAGCAGCCAGCCGAAGATCAATCCGGCCCAGGTATGCAGCCAGGCCATGGCCTGGCGAAAGCCCTCTTTCATGTGCGCGCCACCCAGAAACCAACGCCGGCCAACGTGGCGAACAGCGCACTTGGCACCATCACCCCGGCCCAGGCGCGCCAGGCCGTGCGGCAAGCAAAACACCAGAGCACCGCCAGCAGGTAGAACACAAACGAACTCATCATGCCGGTGACCACCGCATCGGCGCGGGAAGTGGGCAACCAGAGCGCCAGGCAGATGGCGGCCAGGGAGGCCATCAAGTAACCACCGATCACAGCCGCCAGCACGCGCGAGGTGACGGCGAGGCGATAGGAAATGGGCAATGCGGTTTTGCTTTTCATGCGGCAGGCGCCAAGTTCATCAACGCGCAATATTAATGATAAATATTCTCATAAGCAAAAGAGAACGGATGAATCACCTGCCCTGGCCGATTGCCGAAGCTCGTTACCCGCCCTACAATGCGAACAATTCTTGTTCTCTAAGGCATATCAATGCTTGTGGAGTGATCGCGTTGCAGCCGTCCAACACCGTCGAAGTTTTGTATAACGACCATCACCACTGGCTCACCGGCTGGTTGCGACGCAAGCTCGGCTGCCCGGAAAACGCGGCCGACCTGGCCCAGGACACCTTTATTCGCGTGCTCAGCGCACCGGATACCCCGACACTGATCGAGCCCCGCGCCTTCCTCACCACCGTGGCCAAGCGCGTGCTGTGCAACTTCTATCGCCGCCAGGACCTGGAGCGCGCCTACCTCGATGCTTTGGCGCAAATGCCCGAGCACGTGGCGCCATCGGAAGAAGACCGCGCAATCTTTCTGCAAACCCTGCTGGAGCTGGACCAACTGCTCGACGGCCTGCCCAGGCTGGTTAAACGCGCGTTCCTGCTGGCCCAGCTCGACGGCCTGACCTACGCGCAAATCAGCGCAGAACTGGGTATTTCCATCGCCACGGTCAAACGCCATTTGACCAAAGCCGCCATGCGCTGCTACTTCGCCCTATGAACGTGTCCAGCCAAGTCGCCGAACAAGCCGTGCACTGGCTGCTGGAAATGCAGCAAGGCGCGCTCACCCCTCGCCAGCAAGCGGCCTGGCAACAATGGCTGAACGCCCACAGCGAGCACCAGCGTGCGTGGGAGCAGATTCAACAGGTCAATCAGCGCTTGCGCGGGATGCCCTCGCCCCTGGCGCACGCTGCGTTGAATGCACCGCGCTCCAGCAGCCGACGCCAGGCGCTGAAGTTGCTGTTAATCCTGGGCGCTGGCTCGGCAGCGGCCTGGAGCCTGCGTCAGCAACATATTCTGCCGCCGCTGAGCGCCGACTATCGCAGCCCGATTGGCCAGCGCCGTACGGTGCAATTGGCCGACGGCAGCCAGTTGCAGCTCAACACCGGCAGCGCGGTGGATGTACATTTCGACGGTCGGCAGCGCCTGGTACGCCTGCTCGAAGGGGAAATCCTGCTCACCTCCCGTGCCGGTGATACGCCGTTGCGCGTGCTGACCGGCCAGGGCCTGCTCAGCAGCCAGGCGGCGCGCCTGAATGTGCGCCAGTTCAACGACCACACCCAATTGGCGGTGCTGGCCGGCCAGGTCGAAGTGATGCCCAACAACTACAGCGGCTTGCCGCTGAGCGTCGATGCCGCACGCCAGGTCAATTTCACCCGCAAGGGCTGGGACACCCCACGCGCCACCGACGCCAACTGCGGCGCCTGGGCCGACGGTATGTTGGTGGCTGCACACATGCGCCTTGAAGACTTCTTGAATGAACTGGGGCGTTATCGTCGCGGCCAGCTCAATTGTGACCCGCAAGTGGCAAACCTTTTGCTGTCCGGCAGCTACCCGCTGGATAACAGCGAACGCATCCTGGACCTGCTGGAAATCAGCCTGCCGGTGAAAGTTCGGCGCTTTACCCGCTATTGGGTGACCGTGCAGGCCCGGGCCTGAATTTATTTTGCATTTGTGTGAGCTGTTTTCCGCACCTGGCGTGACAGAGAAGGAAAGCCACCTTGATCCTTCCTTCTCAGGACCACCTTCATGCCCCAGCAACCGACGCTTCTTGCCCGCACCTTGCGCCAACTCCTACTGGGCGCCAGCCTCAGCCTGACCGTGCTGCCTGCGGTGATGGCCGCCGACGCCAAGGCGTACCACATCGCGCCGACCACCCTGGAAGCGGCCCTGAATCAATTTGGCCGCCAAGCCGGTGTGCTGGTGTCATTCGGTTCCCACGTGACGGCCGGTATGCAAAGCCCTGGCCTGTCGGGCAATTACAGCGCGGCCGAGGGCCTGAGCAAACTGCTGGAGGGCACCGGCCTGCAAGCCCGGGCCGAGGGCGACAATGCCTTCAGCCTGCAACCGGCTGGCGCCCCCGTCACCCTCGAACTGCAAACCTCCAACGTGGTCGGCGACTGGCTCGGTGACGCGGCGCAAACCAACGTGTTCGAACACCCCGGCGCCCGTGATGTGATCCGCCGCGAAGAGTTCGAACGCCAAGGTGCAACCCAAGCCCGCGACGTACTCAACCGCATTCCCGGCGTCAACGCCCCGGAAAACAACGGCACCGGCAGCCATGACATGGCGCTGAACTTCGGCATTCGCGGGCTCAACCCGCGCCTGGCATCGCGCTCCACGGTGCTGATGGATGGCATCCCGGTGCCCTTCGCGCCCTATGGCCAGCCGCAGTTGTCCTTTGCGCCGATCAGCATGGGCAACATGGACGCGGTAGACGTGGTCCGTGGCGGCGGTGCGGTGCGCTACGGCCCGCAGAACGTCGGCGGCATCGTCAACTTCGTGACCCGCGCCATCCCGCAGGCGCCCACGGTCAAGGGCGGCTTGCAGACCGAGACCAGCCCGTCGTCCAGCCACGACGGCTTCAAGACCACCGGCAACCTGCTGGCCGGCGGCACTGCTGACAACGGCTTGGGCGGCGCGATCCTGTACTCCGGCACCCGGGGTGGCGACTGGCGCGAAAACAGCAACACGCGCATCGACGACCTGATCCTCAAGGGCAAATACCAACTGGACGACGCCAACAGCTTCAACGCCATGGCGCAGTACTACGAAGGCCAGGCCGACATGCCCGGAGGCTTGAACGTCAAGGACTACAAGGCCGACCCGTATCAGTCCACCCGCCCCTACGACAAATTCTGGGGCCGCCGTACGATGTTCAACGTCGGCTATCGCTACGAGCAGGATCGCCGCGAATTCACGGTCAACAGTTTCTTCACCAAGACCCTGCGCAGCGGTTACCTGGACCAGGGCAGCTTCCTGTCGCTGTCGCCGCGCGAATACTGGGTACGCGGCCTGGAAACCCGCTTCGCGCAGGGCTTCGACCTTGGCCCGACCAGCCATGAAGTGGGTGTCGGCTATCGCTATATCAATGAAGCCGGTCACGAATTGCGCTACCGCACGCCGATTGCCGCCAACCAGCAAATCCCCACCACCAACAGTCGCAACGACCGCGACACCCGTGGCGGCACTGAAGCCAACGCGTTCTTTATCGACGACCGCATTGATATCGGCAAGTGGACCATCACCCCGGGCGTGCGCTACGAGATGATCGAGTCCCAGCAGACCAACAACCTCAGCAACGTCAAATACAAAGGCGACTACAACACCGCACTGCCGGCACTGAACGTGCTCTATCACCTCACCGACGACTGGAACCTCTACGCCAACACCGAAGGCTCGTTCGGCAGCGTGCAGTACAGCCAGATGCCCAACCGCGTGAACAGCGGCGAAGTAAAACCGGAAAAAGCCCGCACCTGGGAACTCGGCACGCGCTACGACAATGGCAGCCTGCGCGCAGAAATCGGCGCGTTCCTGATCAACTTCGACAACCAGTACGACAGCAACCAGACCAACGACACGGTGATCGCCCGCGGTGAAACCCGTCACCAGGGCATCGAGTCGAGCATCAACTATGCGCTCGACGGCCTGAGCCCGGCGCTGGCGGGTTTCGATGTGTATGCCACTTATGCCTATGTCGACGCGACCATTCGCGAAGACGGCCCGAACAAAGGCAACCGCGTGCCCTTCTCGTCCAAGCACAAAGGCACCCTCGGCGTGGGTTACACCGAAGGCCCGTGGAAGCTGAATGTGGACAGCAGCTACCAGAGCAGCCAATTCGCCGACAATGCCAACACCCAGGCCGAAAGCGCCGACGGTGCCAATGGGCGCATCCCCGGCTACATGCTGTTCAGCAGCCGCGCGGCCTATGACTTCGGCCCGCAATTGTCGGATTTGAATGTGGCGGTGGGGGTGAAGAACATCTTCAACAAGCAGTACTACACCCGCTCGTTTGACGACAACAACAAGGGCAAGTATGTGGGTGAGCCGCGTACGGTGTATGTGCAAACCTCTATCGCGTTCTGACCCAAATCTGCAGAACAACACAGAACCTACTGTGGGAGGGGGCTTGCTCCCGATGGCGGTGTGTCAGTCGGTACATTTGCCACTGATACACCGCCATCGGGAGCAAGCCCCCTCCCACATTGGACCTAACCGACTTCAACTGCCCGCCAGGCAACTGGGCGTGGCCGCCACCAACGCATCGATGGCACACCGCGTCTTGGCCGGCATATGCACCGCCGTCGGCCAGACCACATGGATCGGCGCAGGCTGTTCGCGATAGCTGGGCAGCACCGCTTCCAATTGCCCCCGCAGCGCATAGTGAGCAATCAACCAACTCGGCAACCAGGCCAGGCCCACGCCCGCGATGGCGGCATCGGCTAGCGCCTGGAGGTCGTCCACTATCAGGGGCGAAGCCAGACGCGAGCGATGCGTGGTGTTGCTGCGATACGCAATGCCGCGATGAGCGGCCAGGTCTTCGATACGTTCAATGGCGCCCTTGCGCTGCAGATACGCCGGCGAGGCTGCCAGCCCCATGGCCTGCTGGCCCAGGCGACGGGCACTCAGGCGGTCGGTGTCCGGCAACGGACCGATGCGTACGGCCATGTCGAAGCCTTCTTGCGCCAAATCGATCATGCGGTCGGAGAAGCAAATCTCGATTTCAAGTTCAGGGTAACTCTCCATCAAGCCCCACAAGGCCGGTGCCGCATAGTGGTGCCCGAACGCCAGCGGCACACTGACCCTCAGCCGTCCCCGTGGTTGTTGCCGACCACTTTCGAGCACCGATTCGGCCGCTTCCAGTTCGGCCAATGCGCGCAGGCAATGTTCGTAGTACGCCTGCCCATCCTCGGTCAACCGCTGGCGGCGCGTGGAGCGCTGCAACAGGCACGTGCCCAGCCGCGCCTCCAGACGCGCCAAGCCTTTACCGACGGCCGAGCGTGTAAGGTTCAGGCGCTCGGCGGCGTCGGTCAGGTTGCCGCTCTCGACGATTTGCAAAAACAGCTCAACGCCATCAAAACGCGGGGTAGCCATGCGTCAATTGTCGCCCTTGATTCCCATATTAATGGAAAACTTATCACGAATAACGAATCCGGTTCCCGAGAGAATAGAGCCCTCCCCTATTTGAAAGGAACTCGTCATGCCGTCCGCCGCTGCTGCATCGGCCCTCAACCCGCCGAGCACCGCCAGAAATGCCCTGGCCCTCACCGCCGTTTGCCTGGTGGCCCTCATGTTCGGCCTGGAAATCTCCAGCGTGCCGGTGATCCTGCCGACGCTGGAACAGGAATTGGGTACCGGCTTTCAAGACGCCCAATGGATCATGAATGCCTACACCCTGGCCTGCACCAGCGTGCTGATGGCGGCGGGCACGCTGGCGGATCGCTTCGGTAGGCGGCGCGTGCTGGTGCTGTGTCTATGGGTATTCGCCCTGGCCTCGCTGGCGTGTGGCCTGGCCAACGATGCGCCGACACTGATCGTGGCGCGATTCATCCAGGGCATTGGCGCCGGCGCGATGATGATTTGCCAGTTTGCCATCTTGTCCCACCAGTTCCGCGAACCGGCGGCGCGGGCGCGAGCCTTCGCGATATGGGGCGTAATTGCCGGCGTGGGCCTGGGTTTCGGGCCGATGATCGGGGCAGTGATACTGGCCGTGGCGGACTGGCGCTGGGTTTTCCTGGTGCATGTACCACTGACCCTGTTCACCTTGGCGCTGCTGCACATCAGCGTGCAGGAATCCCGTGACCCGGCCAGCCATCGCCTCGACATCGCCGGCATGTTGACCATGACGCTCACGGTGTTTGCGTTGGTCTACTTCATCACCCAGGGCAGCGAGAACGGCTTCGGCACCCCGGCGATGCTCGGCTGGGCCGGCCTGTCGGTCTTCGGACTGCTGCTGTTTATCTTGATCGAGCGGCGCAGCGCCCATCCGATGTTCGACTTCTCGGTGTTCCGCATCCAACGTTTCAACGGCGCCTTGATGGGCTCAATCGGCATGAACTTCAGCTTCTGGCCGTTCATGATCTACTTGCCACTGTATTTCCAGGCGGGCCTGGGTTACGACACGCTGACCACCGGCGCCGCACTGCTCGCGTATACCTTGCCCACTTTGTTGGTACCGCCATTGGCCGAACGCCTGGCCCTGCGCTTTGGCGCCGAACGCATCATCCCCCTGGGCCTGGGGACGATGGGCGCAGGTTTTTTGGGCATGGCCGCGGTTAATTACGCCGAACAGCCCAGCACAGCACTGGTGCTGCTCAGTTGCGCGATCGCCGGCATTGGGCTGGCGCTGACCAATTCGCCGACCACCAATACCACTACCGGCGCCGTCTCGACTGACCGCGCAGGCATGGCCTCGGGCATCGACTTCAGCGCACGGCTGATCACCCTGGCGCTCAACATCGCATTGATGGGGCTGGTGCTGTTGCTCGGAATCAGCCATCACCTGGCCAATGTATTGCCGACCAGCACGGCGGCGGATTGGGCAACCCTCAGCCAGCATATTGCGGCGGGCAAGCTGAACGCGCCTGGCCTCACAAGCCTGGAGGCACAGACGGCCCTGCGTAGCGGTGCTGGTTGGGCCATGCTGTTTGCGGGCTTGGGCGCTTGCGGACTGGCCGCTCTGAGCCGGTATTTCTTCCAGCGACGGCGTTGAACGAAAACGGGCCTGCATATGCAGGCCCGTTTTCAGTGGGGAATGAAAAAACAGTTAGCTGTTAATGACAGCGTTTTCGTTTTCCAGGAATTCCTCTTCCAGCGCGTCTTCATTCACTTTGTTGATCGGCTGGTTTTTCCCGGCAGCGCGAGGCTTGCCTTGCAGTTTGCCGAACAGGTGCTCCAACGCATGATCCAGCTTGGTGGCGGCGCCATCGATCGCTTGTTCCAGCGTATCGGCTTTATGGCACACGGAAACCGGTTGATGGCCCTTTGGCCGTGCTTCCAGGCGGCAACTTAAATCGTGGGGACCGGGCTTGTCGCCGTTCTCATCCCGCAGGTAGACCTCAACGCGGGTCAGGTCTTCTTCGTAACGTTCGAGCGTGCTCTCAATGGTAGTACGTACCCACTCCTCCAGTCGGATGCTGCTTTCAATATGGTTATCGCTATTGACTTGGATTTGCATAGTTCTTCCCTTATTTCAGCTAGCTCGCCAGAGGTCACAAACTGCAACACCAGGGTGGTGAAACCATGACCTCCTGATTACACAATTGAGCACCTGCTAAAACAATTCAACCCCTTTGCAAAGATAAATCCTACATTACAAATTAACCCTGACGACGGGCAAAAACGCTGGTAGGGTGGGGAGTTAGTTACAACTTCTTACGTTCTGTTTTCCTCACAATTGCCCCTCTCCCAACGGGTGCAAACCGCGAAAAATCCCTGCTTCCTCCACCAGCCAGTCGTGCACCGCGCGCACGCCGGGGTGGCTCAATGCACCTGGCGCATACAGCAGCACATAGCGCTTATGGTTGGGCACGGCCAGGCCAAACGGCACAATCAAGGTGCCGCGTTCCAGTTCATCATTGAGCAACGTGCGCCGCGCAATCGCTACCCCCATGCCGGCAATGGCGGCTTCGATGGTCAGGTGGTTGCGGTTGAAGGTATGCCCGCGCCGCACGTCGGCACCGTGGTGGCCGATGGCATTCAGGTAGAACTCCCACTCGGCATATTCATAACTCCCACGCCAGGCAGTGATGTCGTGCAGCAGCGGAAAATGCGCCAGATCGGCCGGGCCATGCAACGGCGGCCGTCCACGTAGAAGGCTGGGGGCGCACACCGGGAATATCTGCTCGTCCAGCAGGGCTGTGGATAACAAGCCGGGGTAGCTGCCATCGTTGAGGTCGATGGCCAGGTCGAAGTCGCCTTCATGCAGGGCGATGCTGCTGTCTTCGGCGACCATGCGCAGTTGGATATCGGGAAAGCGCTGCTGCAAACGTGGCAGGCGCGGGGTCAGCCATTTGCCGAGAAACGAGGGGATCGAGCGCAGGCGCAGGGTGCCGCTGATCATCCCGGCATCCAAGCGCTGCAATTCCGCATCAATGCTGCCATAAGCCTCGCCGACCACCGCCGCCAGGCGCTGCCCCTCGGCGCTGAGTTCAACGCCACGGGCGCGCCGATGAAACAGACGAAAGCCCAGGCGCTCCTCCAACTGGCGAATCTGCTGGCTCACCGCCCCCGGTGTGATGTGCAGTTCTTCGGCGCAGCGGGTGAACGACAGATGCCGTGCAGCGCAAGAAAACACATGCAGCCACACATAGGTCTGGCCGTGAAGGGGGCGGGTCATAGCATTTAGTCCTGCTAAAGGGTGTCTTAGGATAATTCGTTGGTCAGTGCCGATCCAGAGGCTCAGTATCGCGCCAATTCCGCCTGCTCTACAAAACATGGCAGCGATTTCTACTCCATTGCTTGTAAGGCTTTAGCATGGCTATCAGTGTTTTCGATCTATTCAAGGTGGGCATTGGCCCCTCCAGCTCCCATACCGTCGGCCCGATGCGCGCTGCCGCGACGTTCGCCCAGGCCCTGACCGATCAGCATTTGCTCAGCCAAACCCGCCGCGTTGAAGTGCGCCTGTACGGCTCGCTGTCCGCCACCGGCGTAGGCCATGCCACTGATCGCGCCTGTGTGATGGGCTTGATGGGCGAATGGCCGGACCGCGTCGACCCCACCTCGATCAATGCGCGTATCCAGCAACTGCGCGAGTCGGGTCAATTGCTATTGGCCGGCTCCCAGGCAATCGCTTTCAACTGGCACACCGACCTGCTGCTGCTGGATGAAAGCCTGCCTTACCACCCCAACGCCATGTCCCTGCACGCCTATGGCGACAGCGGCCTGCTGAGCGAGCAGACCTATTACTCGGTAGGCGGTGGTTTCATCATCGAAGCCGCGGAAGCCGCCTCGGGCATTGCGCCGACCAGCGACGTGCAATTGCCGTACGACTTTTCCAGTGCCGTGGAACTGCTGGCGTTGTGCAACAAGCATGGCTTGCGGGTTTCCGAACTGATGATGGCCAACGAACGTGCGTGGCGCAGCGACGAAGAGATCCGTAGTGGCCTGCTGCACATCTGGTCGGTGATGCGCGAATGCGTGGAACAGGGCCTGCGCGATGAAGGCATCTTGCCCGGCGGGCTGGACGTACCGCGCAGGGCGGCGAAACTGCACCGCAGCCTGCTGGAAATCGGCAAACCCAATGTGATCACTTCAACCTTGTCGGCGATGGAATGGGTCAACCTGTTCGCCCTCGCCGTCAATGAAGAAAACGCCGCCGGCGGGCGCATGGTCACTGCCCCGACCAATGGCGCGGCCGGCATCATCCCGGCGGTGCTGCATTACTACATGAAATTCAACGCCGACGCGTCTGACGACGACGTGGTCAATTTCTTCCTGGCCGCCGCCGCCGTCGGCATCCTCTGCAAGAAAAACGCCTCGATCTCCGGCGCCGAAGTCGGCTGCCAAGGCGAAGTGGGCTCGGCCTGCGCCATGGCCGCTGCCGGCCTGGCCGATATTCTCGGCGCCACCCCCGAGCAACTGGAAAACGCCGCCGAAATCGGCCTGGAACATAACCTCGGCCTGACCTGCGACCCGGTCGGCGGCCTGGTGCAGGTGCCGTGCATCGAGCGTAATGCCATTGCCGCGGTCAAGGCGATCAACGCCACGCAAATGGCCCTGCGCGGTGACGGCAAGCACTTCATTTCCCTCGACCGGGTAATCCGCACCATGCGCGATACCGGCGCCGATATGCATGACAAATACAAAGAAACTTCACGGGGCGGCCTGGCGGTCAGCTGGGTGGAGTGCTGATCGGAGCACTGCTACCCGCCCCAACGTGAGCCCGCGCAAAAATAATAACGAGGCAATACCGATGACTGATGTACGTACACCTGCTGCCGAAAATCCCGCTCTGGACAACACCGTTACCACCGGCTGGACCAAACACGACACCACCTGGATGCTCGGCCTCTACGGCACCGCCATCGGCGCCGGTACCCTGTTCCTGCCGATCAACGCCGGCGTCGGCGGGTTCTGGCCGCTGATCGTGCTGGCGCTGCTGGCTTTTCCGATGACTTTCTTCGCCCACCGTGGGCTGACGCGCTTTGTGTTGTCGGGCAAATCCGGCGACATCACCGAAGTGGTCGAGGAACACTTTGGTGTCGGCGCCGGCAAGCTGATCACCCTGCTCTACTTCTTTGCGATCTTCCCGATCCTGCTGGTGTACAGCGTCGCGCTGACCAACACCCTGGGCAGTTTCATGGAGCACCAACTGCACATGACCCCACCGCCCCGTGCGATCTTGTCCCTGGTGCTGATCCTCGGCCTGATGGCCATCGTGCGTTGTGGCCAGGGTGTGATCGTCAAGGCCATGAGTGTGCTGGTGTACCCTTTCGTTGCTGCGCTGTTGCTGCTGGCTGTCAGCCTGATCCCCAACTGGAATGGCGCGTTCTTCGCCTCCGCCAGCGAAGGCATGCCGCTGCCGCTGTTCTTCAAGACGCTGTGGCTGGCGATCCCGGTGATGGTGTTCTCGTTCAACCACTCACCGATCATCTCCGCTTTCGCCGTGGACCAGAAGCGCGTCTACGGCGTCCAGGCCGAGCGCAAAAGCAGCGGCATCCTCGCCACCGCCCACGGCATGATGGTATTGACGGTGATGTTCTTCTGCTTCAGTTGCGTACTGGCGCTGTCACCTGCTGACCTGGCCGCCGCCAAGGCGCAGAACATCTCGATACTGTCGTACCTGGCCAACCACTTCCAGACCCCAGTAATCGCCTACGCCGCGCCGCTGATCGCGCTGGTGGCGATTACCAAATCGTTCCTGGGCCACTACATCGGTGCCAGCGAAGGCTTCCAGGGCTTGATCGTCAAATCCCTGCGCGGGCGCAACCGCTCGATGTCGGCGAAATGGCTGGAACGCTCCACCGCGCTGTTCATGGTGCTGACCTGCTGGGCCGTGGCCACCTTCAACCCAAGCATCCTCGGCATGATCGAAACCATGGGCGGACCGATTATCGCGTGCCTGCTGTTCCTGATGCCGATGTACGCGATTCGCCGCGTGCCATCGCTGCGCCAGTATTCGGGACAGGTATCGAATGTGTTTGTGGTGGTCATCGGGCTGATTGCGCTGTCTGCGATCGTTTTTTCCGTGATGCCCTGAAATAGCTCACCGACCTCAAGCACAACGCAGATCAAATGTGGGAGGGGGCTTGCCCCCGATAGCGGTGTATCAGCCAATAAATACTCGGCTCAAAGACTGCTATCGGGGGCAAGCCCCCTCCCACATTGAGCTTCCAGCGCCTGTACGGCACGGCCCTTGCTGTAGAGCTATTGAGGAAAACGGAATTTGGCCGATGGTCAGGCAATGCGAACTAATCCTGACACCGGCCGTCAATGACTGCATGTTCTTATCAGGCGGTAACGCACCATGGACAATCCTTTTCAGATCATCACCGACACCTTCACCCCCCAATACCGCGTCAATCTGAGCATCCAACGGTTGGACGGCAGCATCATGCTCACCCTCTCGGACGAGACCGGCGTGGTGGCCAAGCGCATGATCAGCGCCGAACAGCGCAACGACCCGCAGCGCCTCAAGCGCCTGGTGCAAAGCATCCAGTTCGGCATCGCCATCGAACAGGGTCATAGCGCCGTGGAAATCCTGGAGCTGATGACGGACGGCGACAGCCACAAACTCCTGCAGCGACCGCCCGCCCGTACCCTGCCCTTCAGCGTGGGGCTTTAAAGCTCGCCCTTCTCGGTCTCAAGGCTCGCTTCGCCCTTGCGGCGCGGGCTCTCGACCTTCACCGAAGGGAACGCCGACGACGCATAGCGCACCACCAGGATCGCGAACGCCAACAACAGAATTCCGCCGCACAGGTAGATGATGCCTACATCCGGCGGGTTGTGGTGCGACACGTTGGAGATCAGCAAACGCGTGAGCGCGGTGATTGCCACATAGATCAGGAAGCGTACCGGCATGTGGTTGGTCTTGAAGTAAATCCCGACCATCGCGCCCAGTTCCAGGTAGATGAACAGCAGCAAGATGTCATCGATCTTGATGTGCCCATTTTCCAGCATCCCCAAAAACTCCATCACCGCTGCCCAGGCGGTCACCGCACCAATGGCAAACAACGCCAGGTAGTGAAACGACTCGACAAACAGATTGCCCAGGGACTCGGCCAGCCCGTGGACTTGCTGGCGCAGCCTTTCGGCCCAGTTGATTTTCACGATGATGCTTCCTTAGGTCGGTTCGACCGGATAATGCGGGTTGGACGTGACGGTTGTTCTGTATGCAGAAACAAGGCCATAGACAGGATAGTGAGATGGTGGCGGGCTGACATTAGGCACTTAATCAATCCTTGTGGCGAGGGAGCTTGCTCCCGCTGGGGTGCGCAGCGCCCCCATTTCCCAACTACATTAAAAACCTACTATCCAAACCCCAACGTTTGGCTTATCCTTTTCGCTGTATATAAATACAGTAGTCGCAAAAGACAACTATCGTGAAGGCATGTGAGGTGGTGAATGGCCGTCGAAGTGGTATACCGCAGCAGCCGAGATCTGGAGCGTTTGTTCATGGATAAAGCCGAAGCTGACCGTCATGACAAGATGCTTGAACTCGCTGAGTTGCTGGCAGAGGTGTTGCAAAAAGCCGTGCCGTCGTTGAGCGAGCAGCAGGTGGAAGAAGCCGGGATCTACATGGCGAAGAACCGCGATGTATTTGCCAAGGCGTTCAAGAGCCAACCGGACGCGCTGTCCGAGCTGTTGAACCCGGCGGCAGAGTAAAGCCCGAATTGAACAGGCCCTGAATCATGGATTCAGGGCCTTTTTAATGCCCGGCCTATTTGTACAGCAAGCGTTCGGCCAGCTCATCGGCGACACGTGCGGGGGAGCGCTTTTCGGCCTGGGCGTGGGCGAAGATTTCGGTCAGGCGCGTGCCAATGTTCGATAGGTGCGCGGTGATGCCGGGCAGGTCGGTGCCGGCGTGTTTGAGGGCGACGTAGATCAGGCCGCCGGAGTTGATCACGTAGTCCGGGGCATAGAGGATGCCGCGGCCTTCCAACTGGTCGGCGATGTCCAGGTTGGTCAATTGTGCGCTGGCCGAACCTGCCACGGCAGCGCACCGCAACTGACCGACGCTGTTACGGTTGAATACGGCGCCGACGCCGCAGGGCGCGAGGATGTCGCAGGGGGTGCTGAGCAAGGCGTCGTTGGCAATCGGGTGGGCGCCCAGTTGCTCCATGGCCAGTTGCACCTTGCCGTGGTCGATGTCGCTGACCAGCAGTTCTGCACCCGCGGCGTGCAGTTGCTCGGCCAGGGCATAACCGACGTTGCCCAGGCCCTGCACCGCTACGCGCAGGCCCTCAAGGTTGTCGCTGCCCAGGCGCGCCATGGCGGTGGTGCGGATGCCGGTAAATACACCCATGGCGGCATGGGGCGCAGGGTCGCCGGCGGCGGTGGTGCTGGTGACGAAGCGGGTGTGTTGGGCGATGCAATCCATGTCGGCGACCGAGGTGCCGCTGTCGATCGAGGTAATGAAACGGCCGTCGAGTTTTTCGATACAGCGGCCAAACGCCTCGAATAGCGCGGCGCGGCTCTCCACGTGCACAGGGCGGATGATGACCGCCGTGCCGCCGCCCACCGCCAGCCCGGCCAATGCAGCCTTGTAGCTCATGCCTTGGGCCAGGCGCGCGGCATCGGCCACGGCACTGTCATCGTTGGGGTAAGCCAGGTAGCGACAGCCGCCCAAGGCAGGCCCCAGGCGACTGTTGTGGATGGCGATGATCGCTTTCAGCCCGGTCACCGGGTCGACGCTCAGGTGCAGCGATTCAAGGCGGGTGCTGTGCATGAGCGCAAACATCAATGAGCTCCCGAATCACTTTTGGTTGTGGGCAAAGTATAGGCTCGCGGCAGAAAACTGCTGGATTGCACTGGAATAAGCCGCGCTGTTTCGTAAGATCCAGGACATAAGCACGCAGGATATTTTTCAAGATACTGGACGAAAATTCCTGGCAAGGCTAAAACGGGGCATCCGCCGGAGAACGCGATGAATCCCCGCACAGCCTTTTTCGCCTGCCTGGACCGTTCACCCCCTGCGCTGTTTGAAGCCGCGCTGTGGATGGCTGCCGAGCACGATGCCAGCGTACAGCCGTTGCTGATCCTGCAAGAGCTGCGCGTACTGCAACAGCAGGTCAGCCTGGGCATGCCCCTGTTGCCGGCCGATGAACTCGGCCAGCCGCTGCTGCGGCGCCTGAATGACCTGGGGTTTGCCCAGGATGATCACACCCCGTTGCGCCCCGCCGCCGCGCTGCTGGACAAAGTGCTGCTGCGAAAACGCGGGCAACCCTTGGCCATGGGCCTGATCGCACTGGAAATGGCACGGCGCCTGGGTATCCCCATGGTCGGGGTAAATTTCCCCGGCCACTTCCTGCTACGCGTACCCGGTGCCGACCACCTGCTGGACCCGTGCGGCGGTCGACGCCTGTACCCCAACGACTGTCGCGAACTGCTGCACCGCCAATACGGGCCAAAACTCAACTTGCACGCCGACCACCTGCACACCGCCGAGCCAAGGGCGATCCTGCAGCGGCTGTCGCGCAACCTGCGCCAACTGCACCTCGCCAACGACGATCCCCTGGCCGCTCTGGTGGACGCCGAGCGCGTACTGGAACTGGGCAATGCCAGCGCCGCCGACTACCTTGCCCGCGCCAGCCTGTACCAGCGACTGGATTGCCCGAGCGCCGAGCGCTTTGACCTGGAACACGCATTGATGCTCAGTGATGACCCGATCCAGCGCCTGCGCCTGACCGAGCGGCTGGGGCACCTGCCGCCCAATTCAGTGGTGCATTGACCTAGGGGGCGTTCTCAATTAGTTTCCCCGCCGCGTTGTCGCCTTAAAGCGG
>NZ_SPKN01000020.1:0-5242 GCF_023127765.1 Pseudomonas sp. W15Feb34 | reverse complement strand
CAAATTGCTTGGGTGTTATATGGTCAAGCCTCACGGGCAATTAGTATTGGTTAGCTCAACGCCTCACAGCGCTTACACACCCAACCTATCAACGTCGTAGTCTTCGACGGCCCTTCAGGGAACTCAAGGTTCCAGTGAGATCTCATCTTGAGGCTAGTTTCCCGCTTAGATGCTTTCAGCGGTTATCTATTCCGAACATAGCTACCCGGCAATGCCACTGGCGTGACAACCGGAACACCAGAGGTTCGTCCACTCCGGTCCTCTCGTACTAGGAGCAGCCCCTCTCAAATCTCAAACGTCCACGGCAGATAGGGACCGAACTGTCTCACGACGTTCTAAACCCAGCTCGCGTACCACTTTAAATGGCGAACAGCCATACCCTTGGGACCGGCTTCAGCCCCAGGATGTGATGAGCCGACATCGAGGTGCCAAACACCGCCGTCGATATGAACTCTTGGGCGGTATCAGCCTGTTATCCCCGGAGTACCTTTTATCCGTTGAGCGATGGCCCTTCCATACAGAACCACCGGATCACTAAGACCTACTTTCGTACCTGCTCGACGTGTCTGTCTCGCAGTCAAGCGCGCTTTTGCCTTTATACTCTACGACCGATTTCCGACCGGTCTGAGCGCACCTTCGTACTCCTCCGTTACTCTTTAGGAGGAGACCGCCCCAGTCAAACTACCCACCATACACTGTCCTCGATCCGGATAACGGACCTGAGTTAGAACCTCAAAGTTGCCAGGGTGGTATTTCAAGGTTGGCTCCACGCAGACTGGCGTCCACGCTTCAAAGCCTCCCACCTATCCTACACAAGCAAATTCAAAGTCCAGTGCAAAGCTATAGTAAAGGTTCACGGGGTCTTTCCGTCTAGCCGCGGATACACTGCATCTTCACAGCGATTTCAATTTCACTGAGTCTCGGGTGGAGACAGCGCCGCCATCGTTACGCCATTCGTGCAGGTCGGAACTTACCCGACAAGGAATTTCGCTACCTTAGGACCGTTATAGTTACGGCCGCCGTTTACCGGGGCTTCGATCAAGAGCTTCGCGTTAGCTAACCCCATCAATTAACCTTCCGGCACCGGGCAGGCGTCACACCCTATACGTCCACTTTCGTGTTTGCAGAGTGCTGTGTTTTTAATAAACAGTCGCAGCGGCCTGGTATCTTCGACCGGCATGAGCTTACGGAGCAAGTCCTTCACCCTCACCGGCGCACCTTCTCCCGAAGTTACGGTGCCATTTTGCCTAGTTCCTTCACCCGAGTTCTCTCAAGCGCCTTGGTATTCTCTACCCAACCACCTGTGTCGGTTTGGGGTACGGTTCCTGGTTACCTGAAGCTTAGAAGCTTTTCTTGGAAGCATGGCATCAACCACTTCGTTAACTAAAAGTTAACTCGTCATCAGCTCTCGGCCTTAGAATCCCGGATTTACCTAAGATTCCAGCCTACCACCTTAAACTTGGACAACCAACGCCAAGCTGGCCTAGCCTTCTCCGTCCCTCCATCGCAATAACCAGAAGTACAGGAATATTAACCTGTTTTCCATCGACTACGCTTTTCAGCCTCGCCTTAGGGACCGACTAACCCTGCGTCGATTAACGTTGCGCAGGAAACCTTGGTCTTTCGGCGTGGGTGTTTTTCACACCCATTGTCGTTACTCATGTCAGCATTCGCACTTCTGATACCTCCAGCAAGCTTCTCAACTCACCTTCACAGGCTTACAGAACGCTCCTCTACCGCATCACTTACGTGATACCCGTAGCTTCGGTGTATGGTTTGAGCCCCGTTACATCTTCCGCGCAGGCCGACTCGACTAGTGAGCTATTACGCTTTCTTTAAAGGGTGGCTGCTTCTAAGCCAACCTCCTAGCTGTCTAAGCCTTCCCACATCGTTTCCCACTTAACCATAACTTTGGGACCTTAGCTGACGGTCTGGGTTGTTTCCCTTTTCACGACGGACGTTAGCACCCGCCGTGTGTCTCCCATGCTCGGCACTTGTAGGTATTCGGAGTTTGCATCGGTTTGGTAAGTCGGGATGACCCCCTAGCCGAAACAGTGCTCTACCCCCTACAGTGATACATGAGGCGCTACCTAAATAGCTTTCGAGGAGAACCAGCTATCTCCGAGCTTGATTAGCCTTTCACTCCGATCCACAGGTCATCCGCTAACTTTTCAACGGTAGTCGGTTCGGTCCTCCAGTTAGTGTTACCCAACCTTCAACCTGCCCATGGATAGATCGCCCGGTTTCGGGTCTATTCCCAGCGACTAGACGCCCTATTAAGACTCGCTTTCGCTACGCCTCCCCTATTCGGTTAAGCTCGCCACTGAAAATAAGTCGCTGACCCATTATACAAAAGGTACGCAGTCACCCAACAAAGTGGGCTCCCACTGCTTGTACGCATACGGTTTCAGGATCTATTTCACTCCCCTCTCCGGGGTTCTTTTCGCCTTTCCCTCACGGTACTAGTTCACTATCGGTCAGTCAGTAGTATTTAGCCTTGGAGGATGGTCCCCCCATATTCAGACAAAGTTTCTCGTGCTCCGTCCTACTCGATTTCATGACTAAGAGATTTTCGCGTACAGGGCTATCACCCACTATGGCCGCACTTTCCAGAGCGTTCCGCTAATCTCAAAGCCACTTAAGGGCTAGTCCCCGTTCGCTCGCCACTACTAAGGGAATCTCGGTTGATTTCTTTTCCTCAGGGTACTTAGATGTTTCAGTTCCCCTGGTTCGCCTCTTGCACCTATGTATTCAGTACAAGATAACCATCTTATGATGGCTGGGTTCCCCCATTCAGACATCTCCGGATCAAAGTCTGTTTGCCGACTCCCCGAAGCTTTTCGCAGGCTACCACGTCTTTCATCGCCTCTGACTGCCAAGGCATCCACCGTATGCGCTTCTTCACTTGACCATATAACCCCAAGCAATCTGGTTATACTATGAAGACAACATTCGCCGAAAATTCGAATTTCTCAATTAAGAGAACTCACAAATTTTACCTTAGCCTGATCCGTTACCAGTGAAAGTAACGTTCAGTCTATCTTTCTATCACATACCCAAATTTTTAAAGAACGAACTAGTCAAAGACTAGAAATCAACATTCACCATCACAACGATGGAATGCTCATTTCTAAGCTTTATACAAACAGAAGCAGTAGTGGTGGAGCCAAACGGGATCGAACCGTTGACCTCCTGCGTGCAAGGCAGGCGCTCTCCCAGCTGAGCTATGGCCCCGTATTTCTACAGGCGTTTCCCACACAAAATTGGTGGGTCTGGGCAGATTCGAACTGCCGACCTCACCCTTATCAGGGGTGCGCTCTAACCAACTGAGCTACAGACCCAATTTCGGGCTGCTTCTTTTCGTCTTCTTCAATGAATCAAGCAATTCGTGTGGGAACTTATGGAGCAGCTGATGTCGTCGATTAAGGAGGTGATCCAGCCGCAGGTTCCCCTACGGCTACCTTGTTACGACTTCACCCCAGTCATGAATCACACCGTGGTAACCGTCCTCCCGAAGGTTAGACTAGCTACTTCTGGTGCAACCCACTCCCATGGTGTGACGGGCGGTGTGTACAAGGCCCGGGAACGTATTCACCGCGACATTCTGATTCGCGATTACTAGCGATTCCGACTTCACGCAGTCGAGTTGCAGACTGCGATCCGGACTACGATCGGTTTTATGGGATTAGCTCCACCTCGCGGCTTGGCAACCCTCTGTACCGACCATTGTAGCACGTGTGTAGCCCAGGCCGTAAGGGCCATGATGACTTGACGTCATCCCCACCTTCCTCCGGTTTGTCACCGGCAGTCTCCTTAGAGTGCCCACCATGACGTGCTGGTAACTAAGGACAAGGGTTGCGCTCGTTACGGGACTTAACCCAACATCTCACGACACGAGCTGACGACAGCCATGCAGCACCTGTCTCAATGTTCCCGAAGGCACCAATCCATCTCTGGAAAGTTCATTGGATGTCAAGGCCTGGTAAGGTTCTTCGCGTTGCTTCGAATTAAACCACATGCTCCACCGCTTGTGCGGGCCCCCGTCAATTCATTTGAGTTTTAACCTTGCGGCCGTACTCCCCAGGCGGTCAACTTAATGCGTTAGCTGCGCCACTAAAAGCTCAAGGCTTCCAACGGCTAGTTGACATCGTTTACGGCGTGGACTACCAGGGTATCTAATCCTGTTTGCTCCCCACGCTTTCGCACCTCAGTGTCAGTATTAGTCCAGGTGGTCGCCTTCGCCACTGGTGTTCCTTCCTATATCTACGCATTTCACCGCTACACAGGAAATTCCACCACCCTCTACCATACTCTAGTCAGTCAGTTTTGAATGCAGTTCCCAGGTTGAGCCCGGGGATTTCACATCCAACTTAACAAACCACCTACGCGCGCTTTACGCCCAGTAATTCCGATTAACGCTTGCACCCTCTGTATTACCGCGGCTGCTGGCACAGAGTTAGCCGGTGCTTATTCTGTCGGTAACGTCAAAATTGCAGAGTATTAATCTACAACCCTTCCTCCCAACTTAAAGTGCTTTACAATCCGAAGACCTTCTTCACACACGCGGCATGGCTGGATCAGGCTTTCGCCCATTGTCCAATATTCCCCACTGCTGCCTCCCGTAGGAGTCTGGACCGTGTCTCAGTTCCAGTGTGACTGATCATCCTCTCAGACCAGTTACGGATCGTCGCCTTGGTGAGCCATTACCCCACCAACTAGCTAATCCGACCTAGGCTCATCTGATAGCGCAAGGCCCGAAGGTCCCCTGCTTTCTCCCGTAGGACGTATGCGGTATTAGCGTCCGTTTCCGAACGTTATCCCCCACTACCAGGCAGATTCCTAGGCATTACTCACCCGTCCGCCGCTCTCAAGAGAAGCAAGCTTCTCTCTACCGCTCGACTTGCATGTGTTAGGCCTGCCGCCAGCGTTCAATCTGAGCCATGATCAAACTCTTCAGTTCAAACATCTTTGGGTTTTTAAGAAACCCTAAACTTGGCTCAGCAATCGTTGGTTACATCTTTGATTTCTCGCGGAGTAACTTGTGATGCTGATAATCTTGTTGACTATCAGTCTGACTCCACAAGCACCCACACGAATTGCTTGATTCAGTTGTTAAAGAGCGGTTGGTTAAGATCTTTCGTCTCAACCGAGGCGCGCATTCTACAGCAGCCTCATTTGCTGTCAAGTGATTATTTTCAGAAGCTTTCGAAGATTTCTTCAACAACTTCAACCACTTGCGCTT